>JAKOSZ010000145.1 GCA_029776555.1 Bacillota bacterium
AGTAGAAGGAAAAAGGAGCAGATTGCCATGGCTGAAAAAACCAAAGTGAAAGTGAGGATAGCCGGAAAGGACTACACTCTGGTGGGCATGGAGTCGGATGAGTATTTGCAGAAGATAGCCTTTTATGTTGATAAAAAAATGAACGAGGTAATAAAAGCCAACGACAAACTCAGCATGTCAATGATCACCGTTTTGACGGCACTAAATCTGGCAGATGATTACTACAAGGCCCTGGAAAGAGGGGAAAAACTCGCGAAAGAGATTCAGCAGTATAAGGCCGAAATGGAGAACTTAAGCCGGGAGGTTAAAAGGATAGCCGGTGAGAGTGCGGCTTTAAAGAGTCAGGTTACGACGCTGCAGCTTGAACTGGCAAGAAGAGAGGCAGAACTGAATGAAGTCCGCAGCGCTCTAAACAGGACCGTCAGAAAACCCTGACAGGCAGAGAGAGAACTGGCATGACGGTTTCAGCCGCGTTGCCTGAAGTCCGGCTGTGTTGGCGTGGGGAAATTGCTTGGTGGTGGTATGAGGCACTTAATGCTGCCTTTTTTATATATTGGGGAAAAGTCTGTGGAGGGACAAGGGGACAGGTGGGACAAGGTACCTGTCCCCTTGTCCCGGGAAAGTCTGTGGAAGGAGGGCTCGCATGGGAGACGGGGCTGTGGAAGTTCTGGTTGAGATCTGCAGGGAAGGGGCCGTTTTACCGTCATACGCCCGGCCGGGGGACGCGGGAATGGACGTGTGTTCCGCAGAAGATGTAATAATCCGCCCGGGTGAGACGGTGCTGGTGCCTACCGGTTTAAAGCTGGCCATACCTGAGGGCTACGAGATACAGGTGAGGCCGAGAAGCGGCATTTCATTAAACACGCCCTTAAGGGTGTCCAATTCTCCCGGCACCATTGACAGCGGTTACAGGGGAGAACTGTGCATAATAATGACAAACACTTCCGGGGATGAAAAGGCGGATGCTGTTTTCACCATTGAAAGCAAGGGAAACCGTAAGGGCGCTTACAGGATAAGGAGAGGGGACCGGGTTGCCCAGATAGTCCTCCAGGCCGTTCCGAAAATGCGCTTCACCGTTGTGGATTCAGTGGCCGATAAGGGCCTGGACCGGGGCGGAGGTTTCGGTTCCACAGGCACAAGGTGATAATATATTTTGTTTTTTCGTTATCATGCACCTCCCAAATGTCAATAATAATTTAAGCAGCATCGTGGGGAGGTGTCGGCTTGAAGGCAAAAATACTGGTTGCAGGGGTGCTTATAGCCATTTCCTGCGCCCTCTGGGGCTATAACATACGGTGGCTTGTCCGGTCAGGGAACAGGGCCTCCGGCGGTTTAAGAGGGCAGCTTTTGGCTGACTTTAAACTGTCCGGCTGGGACCGGCCGGCGGCTGAAGAAAAGAAGGGAGATAAAGCAGGGAGTTCCCCGGACCCGGGGGAAATTGTCCGGGAAAGCCTGGGCAGGGGAGGAAATGGCGCTGAATTGACGGAAGGGGGAGAGGCCTTGTTAAAGGATGAACCGGGTGTGGAAAAGGAGAGCCCGGATAAGGAAAGACCGGCGGAAAAGCACTGGACGGAGGAATTTTCAGCCGGTGAAGAAGGATTGACCATAAAGGTGGACGAGACGCGCAGGACAAACGAGAACAGGCGGTCAAGGCCTGTCATATCGTACGAGGAGCTGTATGAGCTCAATAAGAGGGTATCAATATTAGACAAGGCCAAAGCGATGAAAATCCTGCTGCCCAAACTGGGGCCTTCGGATATAAAACTGCTTAAAGCCATGCTGAGCGGAGGGGTAACGACGGAGGAAATTAAAAAGGCTAAGGAGATGGTGGAGGGGAGGCTGACAGAGCAAGAAAAGAAGGAGCTGGACAAGCTTTACAGAAAATATATTGCTGCCGGATTGGATTGATTAAAGTGCCGACATTGGGTAATATAATATTAGGAACTGAATATGGAATTGATCTGGCAGGTCGTACGCCCTGGGCAAGATACCCCATGGTTATAATGGCCGCGCAGAGCAATTGAAAGGGGTTTTTGTTATGCTGGTCAGAAACTGCGCAGGAGGAGTGGTATTTTGCAATGACAAAGTACTGCTCCTCAAGAACGAGAAAGGCGAATGGGTGTTTCCCAAAGGAGTTATCCGCAACGGAGACTTGGCAAATGAAGTCGCGTTGAAGAGAGTTTTTGCGGAGGCCGGCGTTAAGGCCGAAATAGTTTCAACCGCAGGGCATACAAGTTACGAGTTCTTTTCAATAACACGTCAAATACCTGTCTGTAATAAAATAATCTGGTTTATAATGAAATCCCCCAGTGAAGATTATAAAATCAATAAGGAAGAGAATTTTATTGACGGCGGTTTTTTCCATATTGACGAGGCCTTAAAAATGGTTACATACAGTCAGGACAAATCCCTTTTGCACTTATCCTTTAACAGGCTTAAGGAACTGGCCTAAAAGCGCTTTGCCGTTTAAAAAGCCATCTAATCCCTTGCTGCCGCAGACGGACCGGACAGCGGCAACACAAAACAGGTGATCGTTTTGAAAAATGAGTACAAGACCATCCGCAGCTTTGGAACGGCGGAACTTGTTGAAAAAAAGTCCAGGTTTATTGCCTCGGCAAAGCCCGTGTCAAGCGAAGAGGAAGCCCTGGAGTTCATCTCCCGGATGAAGAGCCGGTACTGGGATGCGACCCACAATGTCTATGCCTATTTTGTCGTTAAGGACGGCAGCGCGATACAGAGGTACAGCGACGACGGAGAGCCTGCGGGGACCGCGGGTATGCCCGTCCTGGAAATCATAAAAAAGCTTGGCGTCCGGGATCTGGTTGTGGTGGTGACCCGGTATTTTGGCGGAACGTTGCTGGGAGCGGCGGGGCTTGTCAGAGCTTATGGCAGGGCGGCCCAGCTGGCTATAGAAGCCGCCGGGCTGGTAATGATGCGGTTGTGCCGGTCGGTGACCGTTACCGCCGAGTATTCCCTGCTGGGGAAAATAAGGAATTTGGTGGCTTCCAACGGGTATGCAGTGGAGAAGGTGGAGTACGGGCAGGATATAGAGATGACGGTGTATGTGCCCATTGACATGGTAGAGGCTTTTATAAAACAGATCGAGGAAGTTTCAGGCGCAGGAGCGCTGGTGGAAATTCACCAAAGCAAGTATGTCCCTTATGAAAGCGTTTCTGCTGATAGTTGATAAAAAAAGGGCGGCCCTTGTTACATTATGGACGAATGCAGGTCCGAAAGCTCGATGGAGGTGATTTCTGTCAGCCTGTCCCGGTTGTTTTCCCGGTGAGGCGGCGGGTTGGCAGTTGCCGTAAGTTTTATGGGGATCTCTATTATAAAAGAGCTTCCATTGTTTTTCTTACTCTCCACCCTGATTGTGCCGTCGTGGAGTTCAACAAAGGATTTGACCAATGAGAGGCCGATGCCGCTGCCCTCATGCTGGCGGATCAGCGGGTTGTCAAGCTGCCTGTACCGCTCAAATATTTCAGCCTGCTTTTCCTGGGGGATCCCCTGGCCCGTGTCCTGCACCAGGATGGAAAGGGTGTCCTTTTTCCTGCCGATGCGGATCCACACCCTGCCGCCGGGCGGAGTGAATTTTATGGCGTTGGACAGGAGATTCAGCATAATCCTTTCCATCTTGCACATGTCAATGGCTGTTATAATCTCCTCGCACTCGGTGTCGAACAGGAGGCTTAAGCCCTTTTGTTCCGCATAAGGGGCCACCGACTGGACAATGTCGTCTATGAGAAGAACAACGTTGCAGTTGGTCAGGTTTACTTTCACGTGTCCCGAATCTATCCTGGCCATGTCCAGTATGTTGTTAATGAGGCGGATCTGACGGTAGCTGTTTTGTTTTATGATCTTAAGGTGGCGGTTTAAGCCTTTTTCATCCTTTAAGTTTTCCGGCTGCTGGCTCATCAGCTGTATGGTGCCAATGATTACGCTGAGAGGGGTTTTAAGGTCGTGGACTATGTTGGCAATAAATTCGGTTTTAAGCCTGTCATACTCCTGGGCCTTGTTGTAAAGGTCGGTAATTGACGCTAAGTTTTTTTTAACTCTTCCAGTTCGCTTTTTTCATCCTCTGGGGAATTGCCGGTTTCTTTATCCTGAAGGGGTGCCTGGCTTTTATTTTTAAAGGGTTGTGCGAGGATTGCCGCCGACACAATTACAAGGGCAAGGGTTCCAATTAAAATGGATGCCATTAATAATAATGTCATCCACTGGCGGGGCAGCATGATGTAACTTCCGTTTCCAGGCGCCCTGATGAGATTGCCGCGTAAAAGGGCCAGGGCATAAAAATGCATCCCTCCGATTAAAAGGAGAATTACGGCGGCTGTAAGTCTCGGGATAGGTAAACCTGAAAGCTTTTTCCGCATTATTGCTCACCCTGTTATTAGAGTTTCATGCATGCTGTCTGAGATTGCCGGCCTTGATGCTTGTTAATTTATCCTGGTGTACTAACCGGTATAACTGTGTTTATTAATATCAGGCAAATACAGAATTATCGGATACTTAACATAATACAAAATAATTGGTTAACCATGTAAATTATAACACAATATTTGGCAAATATCCATAAAGACCTATAGGGCTTGGCTTTACTGGATTTGAAGGGGAAATATTTTCTGACGGGACGAGCAATACCGCCTTAAACGGGGATACGGTTGCCATCTTAAACAATAGACGGTAAAATAATTTTGTATGCAAGTTTGAGAATAGGGGGTTTAACATGTCCGGACACTCAAAATGGGCTAACATCAGGCGGAGAAAAGAAAAAGTGGACGCCCAGCGCGGAAAAATCTTTACCCGGCTGGGGCGGGAGATTATGATTGCTGTGAAGGAGGGGGGACCCGACCCTGAAAACAACAGCAAACTAAGAGACGCAATTGCCAAGGCAAAGGCTGCGAATATGCCCAATGACAGCATTTTGAGGAGCATAAAGAAAGCCGGGGGAGAAGGGGCACTGGATAACATTGAAGAGATAACCTATGAGGGATATGGCCCCGGAGGGATAGCCATAATAGTGGAGACCGCCACCGATAACCGCAACAGGACCGCCGGTGAAATCAGGCACTATTTTGACAAGTACGGCGGAAACCTGGGCCAGACCGGCTGCGTCTCTTTCATGTTTGATAAAAAAGGGGTTATTGTAGTTGAAAAGGCCGATGGCGTAAACGAGGACGATTTGATGATTGAGGCGCTGGAGGCCGGTGCCGAAGACTTGGATTCCGAGAATGAATACTATGAAGTTTTGACCTCTCCCGAAAATTTCTCTGCGGTAAGGGAGGCTTTGGAGAAGAAGGGCTATGCTTTCGTTGAGGCCGAAATCCAGATGGTGCCCGTCACCACTACCAGACTTGACGACCCGGCCTTAAGAGAGAAGGCGGAAAAACTCATAGAAAACCTGGAAAACCTGGATGACGTCCAGAACATATGGCACAACTGGGAACAGGATGAATAGGGCTTTAATGCTTGCCCTTTTCCCGTGTACTGTTCCGCTGGCTTAAGAAGGATGCGGGTGTGTTTGGGCTTGTTCCAGGAGCCCGGAGTTCTTTTTTAACCTGTTTTCTCAATTGTTCCAGTTTTTGAAACTCTGAGAAGCTTCCAATCCCATATTTGGCACAACACTTTTTGCACAGGGCTTTACGTCCGTTTAACCCCGGGTACGCCTTTACGGTTTTGAGGGCAACCCGGGTTAAAAATTTCACCTTCCCGCAGCAATTGCACCTGGGGAAGAGGTCCGGTGAAAATACCGCAAAGAGAAACAGGCCGAGCATTATAAAAAAAAGTGCGGATATGTCCATGGCATACACTCTTGCCGTGAAAGAGGGTTCCTAAATAATAGCTATTTGGATAAGAGCCCGATTATTCGTCCGGCCCGGGAAGTGCCTCTCTTCGTGAAAATTCAAAGAGGATGGGACGGCGGTTAAGATTGCGCTGCCGTACCGCTGATACGGGATTACACCGCCGTTCCGGTCATATCATTCGCGCGATGGAAAAGCCAGGGCGGCGTCGCCTTCAGGGAATGCTGCCGCCCTGTACAGCGGGTATGATTGAAGGCTTCATTCCCTTGCCGGTTCCACTTCCCTGAACAGCAGGCTTATGCAATATAGACCGCCCAATCCCACCAATGAATACACCGTCCTGCTTAAGAAAGTGCCGGAACCGCCAAAAAGGTTTGCTACAAGGTCAAACTTAAACAACCCTACTAACAGCCAGTTTAACGCACCTATAATTACAAGGATAAGAGCCGCCCTGTCTAAAGGTGTCCTGTTCATTGTGTCAACTCCTTTACTTTTTTCATTAGTCTTTCCATTACTATCTAAATAATGCATGAGAATTGAATTTATTTAATCATCCGCCGGCATAAAAGCATTAGAGCCATGTCAAAAGCCTCAGGACTGGTTGTTCCGGTTAAAAAAACGTTCTTTTGCAGGCCTTTCCTTGAAAAATATGCACTCGGATGACGCAGAAAGCCGGTTTACAGAGGTATTTTCCAGGTGGCACTTCCCGTCTTCTTGATGGACGCAGTTTAATGAACAGTTGATAGTTGTCATAATACCACCTCCGCTATTTATTATATCCAGCCCGCGTTAAAATATAATTAAAAGCCGCGTCCGGCAGTGGGACGCGGTTATCTGAATAACTGCCGATTTCCGCGGCAATCGACAGTTAGTCCTAATATATGTTTATGTACGGGTGCCTTTTTTATGTCTAATAATGAATTCCAGCTGCGTTGCCGGTATGCTTATGTTAATTAATGCGCCGGGAAATGATGATACCGCTTTGCCGCCGGTAGGAACCGGCGGTTTTGTCCAGGCGGCGGGATGCGCCGCTTTTACTTCCCCCATGTATAATATGAACATCATTTAAAATGTGTGAACGAACCCATTAATTTCTTCAATTTGGCCGGCGCCGCACCGGCCAAATAAACCTTTTCCCAGGTAACCTGCCATTCCCCGCGGCATATAATATATCAGGTCTTAGCCTGTGTGGCAGAATTTGTATGACCCAGGCGCCGTATACAAGATTTTCATCGAACATATACTACCCTTGGAGGGAAGTGAAGAGAATGCAATTTCTCAGCATTGGGATCAATAAAAGCAGCGCTGACGTGGTGAACAACATCGCCGATGAGTTAAAAAGGATTAAAAAAGTTAATTATTCCATAGATAAACACAATGCCAACGGCCCCACCTCAATTGTTTGCAGTATGGATGAGGGGCATCTCCAGAAGGAAAAGCCGGCTTACAGCACCCTGGCTCTCCACGTTTCCAATGCTCTGGCCAATTATATAATAAGGCAGTATGAGGAAAAGCTCATTGAGCGGATTATAAAAAACAACTACTGCTATTTCAACGCCCTTGAAAAGAAAGAGATTTTAAAAAACGCGCTGAAAATCATAAGGAACGACGAAAACAACTTTTTGAACAGCCTCTTCCAGATAAGGCGGAAGAACATAATAATAAGAAAGCTCCTGGACTACTTTGAAGGCTCCAACAGTCTCATGCTGGACGGCTTTATAAATTTCAGGCTCAAGGATTACATCAAGGACCTGGAAGACATAGTGGATAAAGCCGTGGATGAGTTCCTGGTAGAACGGGAATACAGGGAGTTTATAAGGCTTCTTAAGTATTTTGTGGAGACGCAGAAATCCAAGTGCAAGACAATCCATGTGGTTATACCCTGCGACGGCAAGTACGTGCTTCTGGACGAGAACAGAAACGAGGTCACCCACAAGTACGTCCAGGAGTTCATAAATGAGATATCGGAAGGGGTTATAAACCACGACGACCTGCTGGTGAGCTCCTTAATAATGCTGGCTCCCAGGAGAGTCGTTCTGCACAACATAGAGAGGTTTAAAAACAAGGAGCTTTTGGGGACCATCAGGAGCGTTTTTGTCGAAAGGCTTGTAACATGCAATAAGTGTGAGATTTGCCATAAAACGAAAGAGGACCGGTGTTTGCCCCTGAACCCTTCAGGGCAGCGTACTCCCGGACGGAAAGGATTAAGTTTACCGCCGCACCGCAGCTAACCGGTAAAATTATACCCATTAATGGGTTTACAGGAATCATCAGGATATACCTGCCGGCGCGGCATAAACACAGGGTAAACTACAACAGGTTGGGGTGAGTTGGGCATTATATACAATAAATAAGTATCATAGTGTATTGACATCCTGAAAACACATGGTACAATATATTATGTAATTCAACAAATTGTGTGAAGTGGCATAAATTGAAAAGATAATCTTGTTATTGTGTAAAATATATTGTAGAATAAAGTCAAGGTTTTTATATTTACAAAAGAGAAAGAATAAATATGCAAAGGACAAAGAAATAAAGGTACAGAAGAAGAAGTATCCGGGAGTGAAAAGAGAGTCGAAAGGCTCTCTTTTTCCCTTTGTAAACGCCTTTACTCCGGGAAGCTTTCCAATGTAAGCGCGTCTTCTCCTGGAAGCTTTTCCAACCGGTAAAAAGGTTAACCGGGGTTGATGTGTCCCCTTAAAATATCAAAATTACTTCTCCCGGCGTTTTTTTGTTAAAATATTATTGGGAGTTTTCTGATGCCGGTTATTAAGAAACGCTTTTGCTGGACGGAGGTATGGCATTGAAAGTTTTCGGCTTTGTTGGGCCAAGCGGAACGGGAAAAAGCCACAGGGCTGAATGGGTGGCCAGGGAAAGGGATATAGACTATATTATCGACGACGGGCTCCTTATAAAGGGCAACAGGATAATTGCCGGCGTTTCGGCCAAAAGGGAAAAGACCAAGGTGGGGTCAATAAAAAGGGCCCTTTTTACAGACCCGCAGCATGCCGAGGACATGAAGAAGGCCATAAGGCAGTGTAATCCGGAAGCTATACTTGTGCTTGGGACTTCCGTTGAAATGGTGGAGAGTATTGCCAGAAGGCTTGAACTTCCCAAAGTCAGCGAGATGGTGTATATCCAGGATGTGGCCAGCGAATACGAGATAAAGCAGGCCCTTTCCACGCGAAAGGAGCAGGGGAAGCACGTTATACCGGTTCCCACCTTTGAGATAAAAAAGGACTTTTCCGGCTACCTCCTTGACCCCCTTCAGATTTTCAAAAGAAAGGGAAAGGGGAGTTACCAGCTGGTGGGGGAGAAGTCGGTGGTAAGGCCCACCTTCAGCTATATGGGGAGCTATACCATTTCCGACTACACCATTTACCAGATAGTGGAGTATATAACCTCCGGTATAGAGGGGGTAAACAGGATATCCCGCTTCAGGGCCGAAAACCACCCCGACGGCATCTATATAGAAATGGACCTGGTGCTGGTATACGGCTATAAGATAAAGCCTCTCCTCTATGAAGTGCAAAGGAAAGTGGCGGAAGAGGTGGAGCGGCTTACGGCTCTTAACATAAAGGCGTTGAACGTAGTGGCCAAAAGCCTTGTAATTGACCCCCAGAAGCCCCCCGGCCAGGGTTCTCAGGCTTAGGGCAGGGGGAGATTGGTGAAACTCCCGGGGAGGTATTTGATAAAAGTGAAGGAAGAACTGAAGGATGCATATAAACCTGTTCCCATGGACCTGGCACCGGCAAAATGGATCTGGTTCCCCTCCCAGAGGACCCTTCCAAACACCTTTGTGCTTTTCCGAAAGGAAGTGGAATTGACTGGTTTGCCCGCCAAAGCGTCAGGCTGGATTGCCGCCGAAAGCCGTTACCGGCTGACGGTAAACGGCGAGAGGGTCCAGTGGGGCCCCGGGCCGTCGGACCCCAGGTGGCCTGACGCGGATCCTTTTGACATAACGGGCTTGCTAAAGCCCGGAGTGAACGTCATTGGGGTTGAAGTGCTCTACTACGGCCTGGGGGAAGGGACCTGGGTGATGGGTAAGCCGGGCCTGATACTGAAGCTGGACCTGGAGTTTGGCGATGGAAGTTTTAAGCAGCTCGTCTCGGATGAGAGCTGGTTTACTTGTGTCGACCGGGCTCACCGCCCGGGGCAGTTTAAGCGGTGGTATTTAAGAAGCCTACAGGAAGAGTTTGACGCCAGGCTCCACCCCAAAGGTTGGAACACGGCCAATTTTAAAATGGACGAAAGATGGGCGCCTGCCATGGTGATTGACTGCCCTCCGGACAAGCCCGTACTTTGCGGAGATTATCCGGATTACTTGCAGGGGATAGACGGTGAGGGTACGGGCTTTTTCTTAAGAAGGCGGCAGATTCCCCTGCTTAAGGAGGCAGAAGTTCCCGTTAAGTCCCTTGTAAAGCAGGGCAAGGTAACCTGGCTTAAGGATCCCGATGACTGGTTCCAGTTCCGGACACCCAATTCATTCCGGATAAGAGAAGAGGACGCGGCCGAGGCTGCCCATGACGGCTCCTGGGTCGTTAAGGCTTTGGACGGGCAAGAGGATGGGGTTTTTCTCACTTTTGATTTAGAGGAACAGGTGGTGGGCTGGCCTTATTTCAGCATTGAGGCCAGTGAAGGAACTGTGGTGGAGCTCATCTGCCATGAGGCTTACGACCCCGGCAATGCCCTTTGGCTGGATTCCCAGTGGTTCTCCTGGTCCAGGTTTATCTGCCGGGAAGGCCGGAACTTCTTTGAGTGTTTCGATTTTGAGTCCCTGCGCTGGATCCAGCTTCATATCCGCAGGGCGTCAGGCCCTGTTAAAATAGCCCGGGTGGGTGTGAGAAGGCGCCTGTACCCCTGGAGCAAAGAGAGCTTTGTTCGCTGCTCCGAGCCGGAACTCCAGCGGCTGTTTGATGCCTGCTTCAACACCATCAACAACAACGCCCAGGATACAGTAGTAGACGGCATGGCCCGGGAAAGGCAGCAGTACAGCGGTGACATCGGCCACGAGCTCCACGCCATAAGGTACGCCTTTGGAGAGACATTGCTGCCTGCCAGGTTTTTGCGGACCTTCAGCGAAGGCCTGACCCTGGAGGGCTATTTCCTGGACTGCTGGCCTGCCTATGACCGCATGGCGCGCATTGCCCAGCGGCAGCTGGGAATTACCCGGTGGGGGCCGATTTTGGACCACGGAATCCAGTTTGTGTTCGACTGCTGGAACCACTACATGGAGACCGGCAGGCTGGAGGATATCCGTGAACCCTACCCGAGGCTCCTGCGCTTTGCCAGTTACCTGGAAGGCCTCCGTCAGGATAACGGCCTGTTGCCGGTGGAAAACCTGGGAGTGCCCTCGGTCTGGATAGACCACGACGCATATGTAAAACAGAGGCATAAACAGTGCGCCTTTAACCTGTATGCGGCGGCCATGTACAGGCACGCACTGGCGCCCCTGGCAAGGGCTTTTGGAGATGGGGAGGCGGCTAAAGGTTTTGAAGAGCTGGGGGACCGGATCCTGGAATGCGCCGTGCGGCACTTCTGGTGCAGTGAACGGGGCATCTTTGTCTGCAACCTTCCCTGGCTCCGGGAGGAAGGGGAAATAAGGCTTTGCGACAGGTCCCTGGCCGCATCCATTCTCTTTGACCAGTGTCCCGAGGGCAGAGTAGAGCCGGCCCTTGAAGCTCTCGCCGGCTGCCCGGCGGAAATGGGCATGTCATATCCTCCCAATGCCGGATGGAGGTATCAGGCCCTGGCCAAGCTGGGAAGGGTGGACGTCATACTGGAGGAGTTTAGAAAGCGGTGGGCAGTGATGGAGTCGGTGGTTAAGAACAACACCCTGCAGGAGACCTGGGAAGTGAAGCCCGATGCCCGGTACCAGTGGAGCCATGCCTCGGTGGCGCCTTTGTATGTGCTGTTTATGGACATTGCGGGGATAAGGCCGGCAGCCCCGGGTTTTAAAAAATGCCGGATACGTCCCCAGCTGGGGGATTTAAAAGACCTTGACTTAAAAGCCCATGTCCCAATGGGGACAATACGCTTCACCGCCCGAAGGGTTAGGAGCGGGCATGAGCTTTTAATTGAGGTGCCGGAGGGCTGTGATGCGGAGCTGCTGCTGCCGGGGCATGCGAAGGTGGGTTTTAAGGAACTGCCTTGCCGGCACGGTCCGGGATTGAAGCGTTTTAAACTTACGGAAAATGAAAGGCAGGAGTTTTTCCTGCCGGGTGGATGAGATATGGCTTTTAGCGGCATGCCTATTTGAGCTGGCAGAAGCCCGCCAGCTTTTCGATGGCCCTTTGGACCGCGTCCCTTGAGTTGCCCCAGGGCTCATCCTTGTGGCGGTAGTCCATTTTCTTTGTAAACCAGTTGACTTCTCCCTGGATGCGCTCCAGATTCTTAAGCTGCATGTTTATGAGGGCTTCCGCGAATGTCTCCAGCTGTTTGGGCCTTAAGTACTTTGCGGCTCCTTCCAGGAGCAGGCGGAAGTACCTTATGCAAAAGCCCTTTTTACTGTGAAAAAGCTCTCTAAACTCGCTTTCTTCGAAGTAAAGGTACAGGATGACGTCTATGTACCTGTCCATGGTGGCCTTCATTCTTTCACAGGCGGTGCAGCTTGTTTCCAGTTCCTCCGCCGCCTTTGCCATTGGGCGCAAAAGCTTAAGGGAGTCTTTCTTTTTGGAGAAAAGCCTGGGCGCCCACAAGGATAAACCGCGCCGGCCGCCGGAGCCTTTCTCCCCTTTAAAGGGCAACGCTTTGCCAAGTTTTTTAAACCTTTTTATCTGCTCCGCCAGGTGGGTGTCCAGTATCAGGGCTAAACCCAGGGTGTTGAGCTTCCTGTTATAGGCAAGCTCAAAGTGCCTGCGGCAGAACCCGAGCTTGTTTGTTACCTCCCGGGAGTCGGGTTCCATGAGGGAAGGGCCCAGCAGGAACTCCAGGGTCCTGTCCTCCAGGTCCTTTTCCAGGACGCAGGCGGGACACTCGCAGTCGGTGCGAAAGGCTTCGTTAACAGGTATGGTGTAAATCTTTTCTTTCATCTATGCTCTCCTGAAACAAAATATTGCAAGCTGCTTGTGGATATTGGGTATTTATAATATTATACCAGAAAAGACGGGGGTATTATATATCTGTGGGGATGCGCGCCGCATTTGGGGCGTTTGCGGCGTTTCATGCGCGTGCGGTATCATATGTCCGTGGGGAAGCGCTCATAAACGGTGGAAATTGGGCTCTTTTGGCATGAAGAGGAGATGTTTTATGAATATAAGGGTTTATGAAAACATAGGGGGCTACAGGGTATCCGCGGTAGGGGACGCCGTGCTTGTGGAAGGGGTTCGGGATTTGGACCTGACCCATACCTTCGAGTGCGGCCAGTGCTTCAGGTGGCTCCGCCAGCCTGATGGGAGCTATACGGGCGTAGTGCGGGGGAGGGTGCTTAACG
>JAKOSZ010000146.1 GCA_029776555.1 Bacillota bacterium
TGAAGGCGCTGTCGGCCGCCACGACGACGGCGATCGCCCTCCCGCTCACCAGCGCCGTCGTCGGCCGGCGGCGCGGCGTGGCCTTCACGGGCGGCCTGGTCTCGATGTACTTCGCCTACGAGGTGCTCCACCGGCGCAACGACGGCCAGAACCGACATCACGGCAACCAAAACCGTGAAAATCAACATAAGCGCTCTCGTGAACATGTCCATCCACAACACCTCCTCTTTTGCCTTTAAACGCCTGTTCCTTTGTATTTACTGAAAGTACCTGTTTACATTATCGTCATTTTAGCCTGTGGGATTCATCGGTACCTTCTTTTTTGGCGTGTTCCCTGTCTATATTTACCCCCTGGATATGGATGTTAACCTCCACCACGTTTAAACCTGTCATATCTGTTACGGCCTTTCTCACCCTGTCCTGTATCTCCCAGGCAACGTCGGGTATCCTGCAGCCATACTCCACAATTATGTATAAGTCTATTGCCGCTTCCTTCTCGCCCACTTCCACCTTAACGCCCTTGGAAAGGTTCTTCTTCCCCAGCATTTCGGCAATGCCGCCGGCAATTCCTCCGCTCATACCGGCGACTCCGGGAACGTCTGTCGCAGCCATGCCCGCAATAATGGCAACCACTTCTTCGGAAATCTTTACATTTCCCATGCCTTCGGACGTATTTGAGTTGAACTCGTCCACGCAAAACCCCTCCCCTTGCAGGAATGTCAAATTGCCGAAATCTCATATCTACCCGATTTCATGGGCTGCACTTTTAGTCCATTATACCACCTGGGAGTATAGACAGGCAACATTTCACACCTTTTCCATAACCTTTTTACAGCGGCTGGGCCCCTTAATACTTATTGGTAATGTGGATGTCAGTCATTTTGGACCCCGTATGCCTGATGGCCAGATCGGCAATTTTGGCAACGTCAGCCTTTGTCAGAGAGGGGGCCTTTACTATTATGTCAATGGTTTTCCCTTCCCCGATGAGTACAATGGCGTCGGCATAACCCCTGTCCTTGATCAGTGTTTCCAAAAGCAATTCCGTCTCGCTTTTTTGAACCAACTCCATCATCTTTTCATAGGCCTGCTTTTTTATTTCCTGGCTTGCGCCGGAGTCGTTGGCGATTTCCTTCAGCCTCTCTTCATTTTCACTCCTTGTCATTTCCCTGTCCAGCTTTGCCTGGGCAAAAAAGTCGTTGGCCTCCTTGGAAGCGGGAAATGAGGAGTCCTGCACGCTTTGAGAATCAGTGCCGTTTAAGGCTTCCAGGTCCGTGTTCTCCACATAGGCGGGTTCGCCAATCTTTCCCCTGTCCCCCTGGGAAACCTTTTTATAGGTATACTGAAGAACGGCGGCCACGAGAATCATTACCACCAGCGATAAAGCCACTATCTGTTTTCTGTCCGGTGCCTTCATATTTTTACCCCCTTTGGAATTTCTGGATTTCAGTATAAAATATATTCATTTGTCCACGTTTTTATATCACCTGCCGTCCGGCGCTTAAGGAGATTTAAAGAAAGTTCCCGGACACGGAGGGCAGGGTTTTAGCAGGATGAGGCAAAAGGAAAGCTGCTTTTAATTTTTCTTAAGTCAGCGTTTACCGGCGCTTTTGCTGAAGACCTGGACCCTGTTCATGGGCACATCCAAAAGCACCATGACGGCCTTGAAAAGGTTGTCCCTGACCTGGGGGTCATGGGCTCCGCTGGCTATAACCACCACTCCCAGAACCTCAGGGTTTATTTCCTGAACGATTACAGGACTCCGCCTCCCTGTTTCCCCTTCACTGTAAATAATGATGCTCTCATACTGGCTTTCCTGTATGGACCTGCTGCCCCCGGAGCTGTCCCTTTCATCGGTAACGCTTTCCGACCTTTTCACGTCGGTGGCGGGCACAATCTTCTTCCCGGCCCTGTAAGTAATCATTACGGTCACTTCCCCGGCTCCCTCTATCTGGGACAGCACTTTTTCCATTTCCCTTTCAAGGTCATTGGCATCCTGGGACAAATCCCCCTTTTCTGCAACCGGAGCCCTGTTGTCGGCA
>JAKOSZ010000147.1 GCA_029776555.1 Bacillota bacterium
AGTTGTTAGGCTTACATGAGCCTGATTTCCGTCAAAAGCCTGAAAAATCAAGCTTTGGGTCTGCGGGGAAGGGTTTTGACCTCATATGTAAAGGGGTATGGTTTTTGTGAAGAGAAAAGACAGCGGGAAAAAAAACGGTGAAAAACCAAGAAGGCTGAAAGAACGGGTGGTGGAGCTTTTAGAGCTTCCCAAGGAAATTGTGCTCAACATGCCCAGGATTACCATGCTGGGCAACAGGAACCTCATGATAGAAAACTACAAAGGGATTATAGAGTACGATTCAGGGAAAATAAGGCTCAATACGGCCATAGGGGCTTTACAGATAAACGGCTCCAATTTGCTCATTAGAGAAATCACCGCCGAAGACGTTGTCATTGACGGTGACATCCTTTCAATAGAGATTCAAAAGTAGTGTAAGTTTGGGAGGTCACAGTGCTCTTATTAAAGTTATGGAATTATATACGGGGATATGTTATCATATCATTGAAGGGGTTTTTTGTTGAAAAGTTCATTAACATATGTATTCACAGGCACATACTGCTCTGGGACGTCAAAAGGCTTAAAGACGGCAGCTTTACCCTTAAGATTAGCATAAAGGGTTTTAAACTTTTAAGGCCCGTTGCAAGAAAGACAAAGTGCAAGGTGAAGATTCTCGAAAAGAGGGGCATTCCTTTTATTATTCACAGGTACAGGAAGAGGAGAGTGTTTTTAGCAGGAATCCTGATTTTCATTGTGCTGTTTAACCTTCTCACTTCCTTCATCTGGGGCGTAGAAGTAAAAGGAAACGAGAATATCCCTGCCGAATTAATATTAGAGAAACTTGCGGCCAACAGGATAAAGCCCGGAGTTATAAAATACGGGATAGACACCGACAGGCTGGTCAACCGGCTGATGGTGGAGATAAAGGAACTGGCCTGGATTGGCATATACATAAGGGGTACCAAGGTAAAGGTGGAAGTAAAGGAGAGGGTCGCTCCCAGGGCAATTGTGCCAAAAGACCAGTTCTGCAACGTTGTGGCCTACCGGGACGGTATCATAAAATCCATTATCGTAAGGACAGGCGAGCCGGCGGTTAAGGTAGGGGATACGGTCACCAGGGGACAGGTACTCATATCAGGCAGGGTAAGCAGTAAAAACCAGGAGGTCCCGGAAAGGCTTGTGCACGCGTCGGGAACGGTCATAGCCCGGACATGGTATGAAGCCGGCTGCCCGGTGGAGACCCGGGTCAATGAAAAGGCCAGGACCGGCAGGGTGACCAGCAGATACAGGCTAAAGCTTTTTACCAAGGAGATAACCCTTTTCGGAAAGAAGGTTGAGTACGAGAACTATGACAGGGTAACCGAATACAGGGGGCTAAGCATTGGGAAAAACCTGGCGCTGCCCTTTGGCCTGGCTGTTGACAGATTTTATGAGAATATTATAATTGGTAAAGAGTTGAGTTTGGACGAGGCCAAAAAGCTGGCAACGGAGGAAGCCAACAGGAAAGCATCAGCCCGCATCCCTGAGGGTGCGGTAATTGTGGACAGGAGCATGAACTTCTCTGAAAGCGACGACGGGAAACTTATAGCCAATGTTGTCATAGAGTGTTTTGAGGATATAGGTGTGGAAGAAGGGATTGGTGAATAACATTTGGAAAACTCCATAGAGAAAACGGTTAAGTTTAACCGGTTGGAACATGCGATGAACCTATTCGGAAGCTACGACGAAAACCTTCAGATTATCGAGGATACCTTCAAAGTCAAAATTATCTCCAGGAACGACGAGATAAGGATAATTGGGAACCTGGCGGCAGTGGAAAAGGCACAGGCCGTAATGCAGAAACTGATGAATATCGCGGCCAGGGGTGAGATAATAACCAAGCAGAATGTGGCTTATTTGTCCCAACTGGCCAACAAAAACCAGCTGGACAAGGCGGAAGACTACCTGGCGGACTGCATTTGCCTTACCGTGAAAGGAAAGCCCATAAAGGCCAAGACCCATGGCCAGAAGTTGTACGTGGAGGCAATAAAGCATAACGACATAGTCTTTGCCATCGGCCCGGCCGGCACGGGAAAAACTTTCCTGGCGGTGGCCATGGCCGTGACCGCCTTCAGGAAAAAGGAAGTTGACAGAATAATACTGGTTAGGCCGGCTGTGGAAGCAGGCGAAAAGCTGGGGTTTTTACCCGGCGATTTGCAGAACAAGGTGG
>JAKOSZ010000148.1 GCA_029776555.1 Bacillota bacterium
AGGACATAAGGCGTGTCTGGCAGTACCATGGCGCCGAACACAAGGTCATAAACTGCTATGAACACGGTGACGGCCTTACCGTGGAGAAGGCCAGGAAATACACCACAAAACACCCGCGCTGCGGGACGTCTTTCATGTTCCTGGTTATGGTGGTAAGCATACTGGTCTTTTCGCTGCTGCCCTGGGGTACCTTAATCGGGAACATCCTTTTAAGGCTTGCCATGGTGCCGCTGGTTGCCGGGCTGTCCTACGAGATTATCCGCTTTGCCGGAAAACATGAGGGCAGGTTAGCCAGGGTCATAAGCTATCCGGGGCTGGTATTCCAGCTGTTTACCACCCTGGAGCCGGATGACCGCCAGATTGAAGTGGCCCTGGAGGCCTTTAAGAACGCGCTGCCGGGAGAGAAAGACAGCCGGAACTCTTGAGTAAACCGGGGCAGTTATTTCATTTTGGGCTTTGGCCGGGGAGAGAAGCTATGACCGTCAGGGAAGCGATGCAAGAGGCTGCAGGGATTCTGTCCGGGGCGGGCCTTGAAAGCCCCGGCAGGGAAGCGGCGGTTATTTTTTGCCATGTGCTGGGCCGTGACAGGGGATGGCTTTACTCCCACGCCGAAGAGGAGCTTAGCGGCGAAGAGCGGGAGAGGCTCCTGGAGCTTATCGGTGAACGGGCCCGCGGGAAACCGGTCCAGTATATAACGGGGCGGCAGGAGTTTATGTCCCTGGTCTTTTCGGTGAACCCCCGGGTTCTGATACCAAGGCCCGACACCGAAATACTGGTGGAGACGGTGATCGGGCATGTTAAAAGCCTTTCTTTAAGCGATGCGCCTGTCCGGGTCCTGGATATGGGCACCGGTTCGGGCTGCATAGCGGTAAGCCTGGCCTTCTATATAGAAAACTGTTTTGTTACTGCCGTTGACATCAGCAGTGACGCCATTGAAGTTACCCGGGAGAACGCCGGGAGGAACGGGGTTGCCCACAGGATTGAGTTTCTCTGTGGGGACCTTTTTGCGCCTTTGGGCGGCAAGTCCTTTCATGTGATCGCATCCAATCCCCCCTATATTCCCAGCCAGGACATAGACGGGCTTGACAGGGGGGTGAGGGACTACGAACCCCGGCAGGCGCTGGACGGGGGAACCGACGGCCTTGAATTTTACCGGCGGATTGTAAACGAGGCCGGGCGCTTTTTGGAAAGCGACGGGCTGCTGGCCCTGGAAGTGGGCCGGGGACAGGCTGCTGTGGTGGCTGCCATGATGGAAAAGGGCTTTAGGGATATTAAGGTTTTTAAAGACCTGGCGGGGATTGAGAGGGTAGTGACCGGGAAGCTGAAAAGGCTGTAAGCCGCCCGGCGCGGCGGAACCGGGGCGTCCTTTCAAAAGGCCTGGAGGCTATTGATATTTAAGTGTATTGTGTATACAATATTCATGTGGTTATGTATATGTAATGGGTTAAAAACTGCATCCGGCAATGCTTTTAAGAAAGCCCGGCGCCGTAAAAACAGGCGTAAAAAGCAAAACGCCCGGCAGGGTTTAAAGGCTGGTGCGGGAAAAAGAGCGGATGTTTTAACTGAGGCCGCTTTTAAATTTGCGGCGGGTTTCAGAAATAAAACAGGAAGATGGGGTCATTTGTATGATTGGAAGAGGTGTGTTCAAAGGCGGTGTGTCCCTGTCTCACAACAAGAACACCGCCCGGTGTGCCACCATTAAAATGGGGGTTCCGGAAAGAGTGATAATACCAATGCTCCAGCATTCGGGAGCGCCCTGTGAACCCCTGGTGAAAAAGGGAGACACAGTGAAGGTGGGACAGGTCATCGGCAGGTCCGAAAAACCGGTTTCTGCCCCGGTACACTCCGGCGTGTCGGGGTTGGTAAAGGACGTTTACAGCCTGCCCCATTCCAATGGGAATCTGGCCGTGGAAATAGCCCCTGATGGGAAGCAGGAAATCCACGAAAGCGTAAGACCTCCCGTATATTCCAACTTACAGGAGTTTATCCAGGCAATAAGGGAGTCGGGGCTGGTAGGACTGGGAGGCGCGGGCTTCCCGACCTCGGTTAAGCTTTCCCTGCCGCCGGACAAGGCAGTGGACACCCTGCTGGTAAACGCGGCGGAGTGCGAACCTTACATCACGTCGGACTACAGGGAAATAATGGAGAATTCGGAAAGTGTGTACTCGGGGATAAAGACCCTGCTTGAAATGCTGCCTATTAAGCGGGTGCTGATAGGGGTGGAGGACGACAAGCCGGAAGCCATAAGCCTGTTGTCTCAGCTGACGGCTGAAGACGGGAATGTTGACGTGGTGAAACTCAAGTCCCGCTACCCCCAGGGCGCCGAGAAAATGCTCATCTACTCCCTGACCGGCAGGAAAGTGCCTCCGGGGAAGCTTCCTTTCGATGTCGGGGTTTTGGTGATGAATGTGTCCACCGTATCCTTTGTGGCCGAGTACTTAAAGACGGGAATGCCGCTGATTAAGAAAAGGGTCACGGTGGACGGGGATGCGGTGGCGAAGCCCTCCAACGTGGAAGTGATTATCGGGACGCCGATTAAAGAAGTGTTTGACTTTTGCGGAGGACTTACAAAACCGGTTGCCAAAGTCATAATGGGGGGGCCCATGATGGGAGTGGCCCAACCCGAACTGGAAATGCCGGTTTTAAAGCATACCAATGCGCTGTTGGCATTGAGCGAGGCCGCTGCCAGGCTGCCGGAAGAAAAGCCGTGCATTAGGTGCGGCAGGTGTGTAAGAGCCTGTCCCATGAACCTGATGCCCTTCTG
>JAKOSZ010000149.1 GCA_029776555.1 Bacillota bacterium
ACACTTTAAACAATATGCTCAGTATATCCAGGCCGTTGGTTTTAACCGCAAAATCGCTCCACACTTTCTTTTCCTGGCCCGTTTTAAACATCTGCCCTTTTATCAGCTTATACACTTTTCCCTGTATAAGTTCATTTATTCTGCCTTGGACGGTCTCATCTTCCATACCCGCCACTTCCGGGTACCTGGCGCATATGGAAGGGATATGGACCGTTCTTTCCACTATGGACACACAGCTGCTGTTTCCCATAAGCCTTAAGCTCCCAATAAGGCAAATACGACTTGATAACATTTTATGCCGGAGGGGATGGGAAGGTTCAGTAAGGCGGGGTTGACTTTTTTTATTACCAGGTGATAAAATATTACCAGGTGATAAATTGTATTTCAAAGGCTAATATCCGTATTGTCCTGTCTGACCGTTGAAAGGCTTGAGATGTCCTGCGGCGCAATTGACGGAAGGCTGATACGAGAAGGAGGAAGGGTAGAATGGGTTTATTGCTTGAAGGGAAAAACATCCTGGTCATGGGAGTAAGAAACAAGTGGAGCATTGCGTGGGGAATTGCCCAGGCGGCATATAAAGAGGGAGCGAAGCTCATATTCACATACCAGGGACAGCGTGAGGGAGAAAGCGTAAAAGAGTTAATTTCGGAAATGGAAGGGACAGAGGCCTGCCAGTGCGATATAACGGTTGACAGCGATATCGACAGGCTGTTTGAGACCATCAGGGAAAAATACGGGACCATCCACGGCCTGGTCCATGCCATAGCTTTCGCCAACAGGGAGGACCTGCTGAATGATTTTGTATACACCTCCAGGGAAGGGTTTGCCCATGCCCTGGATGTCAGCGCCTATTCACTGGTGGCTGTGGCCAGGAGGGCAAAAGACCTGATGACCCAGGGCGGGAGCATAGTCACCCTTACCTATATGGGTTCGGAAAAGGTATTCCCCGGCTACAATGTGATGGGAGTGGCAAAAGCCGCCCTGGAGACGTCGGTGAAGTATTTGGCCGCAAACCTTGGCCCGGCGGGGATAAGGGTTAACGCCATATCGGCCGGTCCCATTAAAACCATGTCTGCCAGGGGTATAAAAGACTTCAGCAATATCCTTGAAGTGGTGGAAAAGAAGGCTCCCTTAAGAAGGAGCATCAACCTGGAGGAACTGGGACATACCGCCCTGTACCTTTTAAGCGGCCTTTCCTCAGCGGTCACCGGAGAGGTGCTGCACGTTGACTGCGGTTACAACATAATGGGGATTTAACCCCGCTCCCCTTGCCCCCTTCTTGGAGAAGGGGGATTTTTATGTGAGTTAAAAATATTTGCTCGTCCCCCTTTTCCATGAGAACAGTTTAACAGCGGATTTTTTAACCCTTAAGCCCTTGCCCCAGGCGGGGGCTTTTTTATGTCCGTGAAATCCGGCTCTGCCGAAAAAACATATGTGTCCGGAGAATGGCGGGCCTTTTCAGCGTCTATGAAACACAACCGCACCAAAAAATATATGGGTCCGGAAAATTAACGAGGGCTTTTCAGCGCATGAAACCACGGGTCGTACCACAACACGCCTAAAAACACTATAATTTTGTAAAATCAAATATTTATTGACATTATAACGTATTGGAATTATAATCTATATATACTAATATTTTGGCTGATTAATAACAATTATTGCGTATTATGGGGGTTGATGTAATGAGGTTGAGCCTGGCGGTGGCAGACCCGGACAAAAGCTACGTGGAAAGCTTTGTGGAATATGTTTCCGAAAAATACCCCCAGAATTTCAGGATAAGCGCATTTACAGCCCACTCAAACCTGGTGGATTTTCTAAGGAGCAGTGATGGTGAATTGGATATACTCCTGCTTTCACAGGACTTTCACTCCCAGGGCCTGCCCGCTGATAAGGTGGACACCCTTGTAATCCTTTCCCATGGGAAACTCCCTCAGAAAACCGAAAACTGCATCTACAAGTACCAGAACTGTGACGCCATTGTAAAAAAGATACTGGACGCTTTTTCCCAAAAACACGAAGACATTGTCTTAAGCGGCCAACCAGGCAGGAAGTGCGTGGCATTCGCCGTCTGCTCGCCGGTGGGAGGTTCCGGCAAGACCACGATAGCTTACAGCTTAAGCCAGCAATTGAGGAAGAAAGGGATGTCGCTTTTCTATTTGAACCTGGAATACTACCAGTCAACCCCCGCCTTAGTAAAATACGACGGTGAGACGGGGATGTCAAGGGTCATCTATTATCTCAAGAGAAAAGATGAAAACCTGCCTTTGAGAATTGCGGCGGCAAGCTCTACGGATCCCTGCACCGGTATAAGCTTCTTTTTACCTCCTGACAGCGCCACCGAGCTGGAAGAGCTGGGGGAAGAGGACCTGGTGAACCTTGTTGAGGGACTTAGGAGCACCGGCAGGTATGATGTCGTTTTCATAGACATGCCTTCTTGCCTGGAAAGCCGTTACAGGGGCCTGCTTAAACTATGTGATGAAATCATCCTGGTCGTAACCCAGGATGCGGTAGCATACGCCAAGCTGCAGCAGTTCTTTAATGAGCTTAAAATAGCCGAGGCAAAGGAGCGCTGGCATATAAGGGACAAGCTCAGGCTGGTGTTAAACAGATACAGGGAGGATAAACCCTGTGAAGTTAAATCAACGGACCTCCCAATTGCGGCTGTTTTGCCCGAAGTGAAAGACTTGCGGGGCTGGGGATGGGCCGGGAGGATAGAGCGGGGCGACGCAGGCTTTTATGAAGCTATACGCGGGCTGGCAGGGCAGCTGATCCTTTAAGCGAGGGAGCAGGGAGGATGGAAGCGGAAAGGAAGGCAAAGCTCATAAAGGCTATAGCGGAAGAAATGAGCGAAAAGGCTGAATCGGAGGGAATCCTGAGCGACCGGGACATTATGGAACAGGTGTCGGAGGCCGTATTCCGCCGCTCAAGGCTGGAACACTTAAGCGCAGCGGAAAAGGTGGAAATAGCCGACTCGGTGTTTAACTCCCTCCGGAGGCTGGACATATTGCAGCCTTTTATTGACGACGGCTCCGTAACCGAGATAATGGTAAACGGCCCTGGGGACATATTCGTGGAAAGAGACGGTGTAATCGCAAAGGCGGATGCGGCATTTGACAGCCGGGAGAAACTGGAGAACGTCATACAGGCCATAGTGTCAAGGGTGAACAGGGCTGTCAATGAGTCCTCTCCCATTGTGGACGCCAGGCTTCCCGACGGTTCCAGGGTAAATGTGGTGCTGCCGCCTGTGGCAATAAACGGGCCCATCCTTACGATAAGGAAGTTCCCCGAAAAGCCCATAACCATGGAAAAGCTTGTGGAACTGGGCACTCTGACCTGGGAAGCCGCATCTGTACTTAAGCAGCTTGTTTTGGCCCGCTACAACATATTCATATCCGGAGGAACCAGCAGTGGAAAAACCACCTTTTTAAACGCCCTGTCGGGTTGCATTCCCCAGGATGAACGAATAATAACTATCGAAGACTCGGCGGAACTGAAAATTCTCAACATAAAAAACATCGTAAGGTTGGAAACCAGGAACGCCAACAGCGAAGGAAGAGGGGAAATCACCATAAGGCAGCTTATAAGGACGTCCCTCCGGATGCGGCCGGAGAGGATAATTGTGGGGGAAGTCCGGGGAGCGGAAGCCCTGGACATGCTCCAGGCGATGAACACAGGCCACGACGGTTCCCTGTCTACCGGCCACGCCAATTCCACCCAGGACATGTTCAGCCGGCTTGAAACCATGGTGTTAAGCGGTGCCGCCATGCCGCTGGAGGCCGTAAGACAGCAGATTGCGTCCGCCATCGATATAATTATACACCTGGCCAGGTTAAGGGACAGGTCCAGGAAGGTGATGGAAATAAGCGAGGTTTTAGGATATGAAAACGGGAAAATAGTTTTAAATCAGCTGTTTTGTTTCCGGGAAAGCGGGAATACGGCCGACGGCAGGGTGGCAGGCTCGCTGGTCAGGACGCCGAACAGGCTTAAGAACACCATGAAGCTCACCATGGCCGGTATCAACTGCGAGATTTAAGAAAGGGAGGCAAAGAGGGATGGGCTGGAGCGGTCTTGGAAGGAATAAGGGGAAAGCTGCGGCATCAAATCCGTTTGACTATAACAGCTATACGATGCCTTTGAAGGAGAAGGTCTTCCATGCGGTAAAGGCGGGACTGGCCATATATTTCCTGGCCTTTTTGTTTTACCGCAGCCACATGGTGTCATTGCTTCTTTGCCCTCTGGGGCTCCTTTATCCCGGAATGAAGAGGCGTGAAATCGCAGCAAAGAGAAAGGGGGAGTTAAACGTGCAGTTTAAGGAACTGCTTTACTCCCTTTCCTCATCCCTTAGCGCCGGCAAATCCCTGGAGTCTGCCTTCAGAGATGCCTTAAAGGACCTGGCCATAATATACCCGAACCCGGAAACCTGCATCATCAGGGAAGTAGACCTCATTGTAAAGAGGATGGAGATGAACATTCCGCTGGAAGATGCGCTGATGGACTTTGCCAGGAGGTCTCAGCTGGAGGACATAGAGAACTTTGCCGACGTAGTGGGCACCTGCAAGAGGCTGGGAGGCAACCTCATAGAAGCGGTGAGGAATGCCGCCGGCATTATCAATGAAAAAATAGAGATCAACCAGGAAATAGACACGATGCTGGCCGAGAGAAAGCTGGAACGGAAAATACTGAACGTGCTGCCGCTGGTACTGATTTTAATACTTTCGCTGAGCGCGGAAGACTACGTGGCCCCGGTGTATGAAACCGCCGCAGGCAGGCTGGCCATGACGCTTTCGGCGGCGCTGCTGGCAGTCGCCTATTTCTTGTCAAAGAAAATCATGGATTTGAAGGTATGATGACCTATGAAGCCGTTAGCAGTTTTTTTGTTTATTGACGCGGCGCTTACAGCAGTTTTGCACCTGGGTTCCCGGAAAAAATACGCCGGTTTTATCGCCTCTCATGATACCGGGCAATACCCGCTTAAGTTTTTATTCCCCGCCGCTCTTTGGCTGCTGGACCTTGTAAAATACAGCTTCGGCACAAACTACGACAGGCTTCTTATGTCAAAGCTGACGCAGCTTTATGGGCACAGGAACGTAAGGCAGCGCCTGAAGCTCCACTGGGCCGCAAAAATCACCTACACCAATTTAGGGATACAGTTCCTGGCACTGATGGCGCTGGGCAGCCGTGTTGACGCTGCCTTTGCGGTCTTCTGCGCAGGTGTGCTGACGGCCGTCCTCTATTTGTGCGATTGGAAGATTAACTCCGCCATAAAGAAGAGGCAGGCTGAAATACAAATGGAATTTCCCTGTTTTCTCAATAAGATAGTGCTCCTGGTAAACGCCGGTATGACCTTTTCCCGGGCATGGGAAAAGGCGGTGGTGGAAAGCTCGAAATACGGAAGCCTCTACAGGGAACTCAGGATTACTCTTTCGGACATAAAATCCGGCAAGCCGGAGCAACAGGCTTATGTGGACTTTGCGGCCAGGTGCAGGACCCATGAGGTTATAAGGTTTGTTTCGGCAGTGGTGCAAAACATCAAAAAAGGGGGGGCGGACATGGTCACCATACTGAGACTTTTAGCCCGGGAGTGCTGGGAAAGCAGGAAAAACACCGCAAGAAGGCTGGGAGAGGAGGCGTCCACAAAGCTCCTGCTGCCCATGGTCATAATGTTTTTAGCCATTTTGATAATAGTAGTTACTCCTGCCATCCTGGCCCTGGGGAGCATGGGCGGTTGAAAAATAAGGCGGAAAAAAGCAAACCCCGTGTGTGGTTGCCGGCAAAAAGTTAAAACCGGGAGAGGGAGGTGAGAAAATGCCCGCTTTTTTAAAAAGGTTTATAAGGAAGGAAGAAGGCCTTGGGACTGTGGAAGTAGTCATTATTATTGCCGTTCTTGTGGGGATAGCCCTGATATTCAGGGAGGCCATTGTGGATTTTGTGAAGAAAGTGCTGTCCCTTATTTTTAACGAAGGCATAAGGGACCAATTCGACCCCCAGAACATGTGACGGGCTTTACGGCGCAGTTTGAAGGGTGAAAAAAAGGGGATAGCCCGTCCCTTTGTCCCTGTGCGCCAAACAGTTTTCACGGAGGAATGCGGTATTAATCCAGGCGTACAGGTCAGCCGCCCCTGGCTGGCAAACAGGTTTTACGGAGGAATGCGGTGATGTTGCGCAATGACAGCGCTCTTTCAGGATTCAGATACCGGAGCGGTGCGGCGGGCAGCTTTCTTGTGATTGAGGCGAGCCCTTCGAAAAAAGCAGTTGAATACCAGGCAGAAATGATCGGGGCAAATTCCATACCCGGGCTGCTGCCTGCGGAAGTGAGGCGGGAAGACCACCGGACCTGCTTTTATTACAACGTTACTTCCAAACTCCCCCTTTCCCGCTTTTTGAAGATGAAAAGCCTTGACAGGAATGAGTTTATAGACCTGGCTTCCGGCATCGCAGGCTCCATTATTGGAAGCAGGAGCTACCTGCTCTACGACAGGTGTTTTCTCCTGGATGAGGACTTCATATACATATCTCCCGACACCTATGAAATATGGCTGGCCTATGTGCCGGTGGAGGCGGATACGGACGCAGCCGCAAGCTTCAGGAAGTTTTTCTTCCGGCTGATATTTGAAACGGCCAGTATAAACGAGGGAAGCGACGACAGCTTTCTCCTAAAGGTCATAAACTTCCTCAAAGGAGACTTTACTACCAATGAGCTGCACCGTTTCCTTCTGGAGCTAAAGGGTCCCGGCGGCAGACTGCTGCTGAAGGAAGAAGAAGGTTTCAGGAGCTCCGGGGAACTGCCCGGCTCAATACCTCCTTTGGGCGTCGGGAGAGAAACCATGCCGGGGAGCCTGAAATTGGACGGCCACAGCAGCACTGCCGGCAAAGGCAAAAGCACCGGCGGGAGGAAGGGAAGCCGGGAAAAGTGGCTGGTCCTTGCGGGAGTAGGCCTGTTACAGCTCGTTTTTCTTGCCTTTGCCCTGCTGGGTAAGGGCT
>JAKOSZ010000150.1 GCA_029776555.1 Bacillota bacterium
ACCCTCAGGTTGGCCTGCCTCTGTATGCCCCCCGGCAGGGTGCCGGCAAACAGGTAGTAGCCCGTGTCCTCATACAAAAACCAAATGAGCTCATCTATCGCCATGTGGGAAGCCTTGTTTCTCCACCCCTCCAGGCGCTCTAAGAAATGCCTGGCCTTGTATGCCGTTTCCCCGTCGGAGGTCTCGGCAAACTTCTTCATGGCCTGGTATATAAAGCCGTCCTTGTCCGCCAGCCGCACCCGGGCAAGTTCCTCGTCAGTAAACATGGCGACGGGAGACCTTAACACCGCCAGCAACGGTATGTCCTGTAATGGGTTTTCTATCACCTGGAGCAGGGAAAGCATCACTTTTATTTCCACCGTGTCAAAATAGCCGGTGCTCACATCGGCGTAAGCGGGTATCCCCCGGGCGGCCATCTCCTCCATGAAAATGCCCGCCCAGTCCCGGGTGGTCCTCAAGAGCACCACTATGTCCCTGTACTCAACATTCCTGTAGCCGCCCAAAGCCTTGTCATAGACTTTAAACTCCCGGCCTCCCCGGCCGGAAGCCGCCAATTCCTTTATCCTCTCAGCCACCACCCTGGCCTCCAGCTGGATGGCGTCCATCTGTTCTTCCTCTTCTTTGGACCGGTCTCCGTCTCCTTCCTCCCCTTCTTCCCCGCTGTCCCTCCCGCCGCTTCCGGGGTCCGGGCCTGTCCAAAGCCTTTCGGAACTGTCAATCAGGTGGAGCTCCACAGGGCTTTCTTTAAGCCCATTCCCGTCATCCTGGCCGTAGAAGCCGGCCCCAGGGCGCAGGAACTCGTCCTCGCCGTATTCCAGTTCCCCCACGCTGGTGGACATAATCCGCCTGAATATGAAGTTGACGGCGTCAAGTATCTCCTTCCGGCTTCTGAAATTTTTATTGAGCAGGATCCTGCGCTCCCTGCCTCCGGGTTCCTGGGGGTAGCTCTCATACTTTCCCAGGAAGAGCTCAGGCCTTGCGTGTCTGAACCTGTATATGCTCTGTTTCACGTCCCCCACCATAAACATGTTGGGGGAGCCTTCATCCTGCCTGGAAACCAGGTTGAGTATCACTTCCTGGGTGAGGTTGCTGTCCTGGTACTCATCCACCAGGATTTCTTCAAAGCGTTTCCGGTACTCTATAGCTATCCCGGAGGGAATCACCCGGCCGGAAAAGCCTATTTCCCCGCCTTCCTCATCGGCAGGGACCTTTTCCGTAAGTATGTCAAGGCAGAAGTGCTCCAGGTCGTTGAAATCCAGGACGCCCCTTTCCCTTTTCCTGGCCCCGTACATTTCGCCAAACTCCAGGGTCAGTTCCGCCAGGCACTTAAGCACCGGGTAAAGGCTTTTTAGCTCCTTCGCCAAGACTTCCGAAGGGGCTGAAAAGACATCTTCCTTCAACTTCCTGAGGCTCGCTTTGACCTTTTCCCGGATAGACTTTATAAGCCCCTGGGCAGCCTGGTCGGCGTCCTTGCCGCAAGGCTTCAGGGTGCTGAACCCAAGGGCGGAAAAGGCCGCCGCCGTCTGGTCCCATGTGCCGCCAAGGGCTTCTTTCAGCCTGTTAATCTCCTCCAGGTCACTCTCCAGGGTGGCCAGGTAGGGTTCCAGCCCGACGGCTCCCCGGGCTATATTCCGGGCCTCTTCCAGCATATCAAGGAGGCTTTCAATCTCCATTTCCGCGTGTTTCTTAAGGGTCTTCCCCCAGGGGGTCCGGGCGAAATCAGCGCCCTCATCAAGGTCAAACCACTTTACTTTTTCATGGAGCCAGTTCCCGGGCCAGGGGTGGCTCCGGACAAAATTGAAAAGGGACAAAACCATGTCCTTAAGCTCGTCGTCGCCCCTGTTTCCGCCGTAACACTGCACCAGTTTCAAAAAGTCGCCGGAAGGGTTCTCATATTTTAAGTCCAAAAGCTCTTCCAGGACCTCGTTTTTCATAAGGATGGTCTCGGTCTCGTCGGCCACCCGGAAAACCGGGTTTAAGCCAATGCTGTCATAGTGGTTCCTTATCACGTCAAGGCAAAAGGAGTGGATGGTGGTTATACAGGCCCTGGACAAAAGGGCGCTCTGCCTTTGAAGCAGCCTGGAGCCGGGATTTTTCTCCAGGGCCTTAAAAATGGCCTCGGAAATCCTCTGCTTCATTTCGGCGGCGGCTGCGTTGGTAAAAGTGACCACCAGCAGCCGGTCTATATCCACGGGGTTGGCTTCATCCGTAACCCTGCGCACTATCCTCTCCACCAGCACCATCGTCTTTCCCGACCCGGCGCCGGCGGCCACCAGTAGGTTGCGCCCCCTGTCGTTTATGGCTTCCAGCTGTTCTCTTGTCCACACGTACCCATCCATTAAACTCACTCCAAAGCGTTTTGAGGCAGGTCCCCCGGGTTTTCCTCCAGGCCCCTGGCCTCAAGGAGGTCCGCCTCTCCTTCCCTTGACATAGCCTCCCAGACCCGGAGGTTGTCCAGGTCGCCCAGGTAGCTGTAATCGTTGTCCCGCATGGTGGAGTCAAACTGGCAAATGGCCCCGTAGCTGCAGTACTGGCAGGCCGTTTCGCCCTTTCTCCTGTATGGCCTGATGGAAATCTTGCCTCCCATCATCTCCCGGGCCACCCTGTTGAGCAGGCGCTTTATATAGGTCCGCAAAAGCTCAAACTGCTCAAGGTCAGCCGCCCAGGGGCTTACCAGTTCCCCTTTCCGGGTAATTCTCGCCGGAATTATAAGGGATTCGCCGTCTATTTCCCTGTCCATGCTCTTTACGAGCTCCGCATCGGATAATAGCAGCCCCCTCATCTTGAGCTTTCTCAGGAGGGCCTTCCCCAGCTCCGGGGCGGTAAAATTGCGGCCGCTTTTTATCACCGGGTCGTCCACCCGGAAGTAGAGCATGCCTCCGGGGAGCATGGGCCCGGAAAGGCCTGCAAGGCCGTTCTCCAGCAGGGCAAAAAGGTAGACAGCCAACTGTATCTCAAGCCCGTAATAGAGATCGCAGAGCCTGAAATCCTTGGCCCCCGACTTGTAGTCCACAACCCTTAAGAAGGTGCCCTTTTCCGTCGCCATGGCGTCTACCCGGTCAATCCTCCCGGTAAGAAGCACTTCTTCCCCGGCAGCCAGCCGGACGGTTACGGGCTTTAAGTCCCCTCCTTCCCCGAAGGTCAGCTCGTATCCCACCGGCTCAAAATCTCCCCTTCTTATGTGTTCCGAAATGACCGTGACAGCCTTGGCCACAGTCCTTTCCAGTTTTGAGGCAAAGTGCTTGTAGCGGCTGGAGCTGTTTAAGATCCATCCCGGGGCCTCGCTTAACACCTCTTTGGCCGCCCGGGACACCAGCCTGGAACACTCTTCCGGGCTTAAATCCCTGAAACTCAGGTTTGATGCTTTTAAGGTTCCTGAGAACCTCTCCAAAACGGCGTGGACAAAGGCCCCCACGTCGGGAGGGGTCAGCCGGTAAACCTCCCTTTCCTTCGCCTTCAGGCCATACCTTATGTAATAGGAGAAGGGACAGGCTATGAAGCTCTCTATCCTTGAGACGCTTATCCGAAGAGGGCTCCCGTAGAGCTCCTTTACCATCCCGGGGCTGAGCTCACCGGCCTGGTTGCTGTAAGACAGGCCCTTGAGGAGGCTGTCCAGTTTTGCCTTCCACTCATCGCTTCCGGAATACCAGTGGTAGACATCCGCCCATACCCGGCTTATGCTTCCGCCCTCACAGGCCGTGCGCAAAGCGCACATGAGCTCGTTGGCGGTGGTTTTGGGGGAAGTGACCCGGCCTAAAGCCTCATAATCCTCATCGTCCCTCGCAATATCGCTGGTTTCAGCAAGGCCCGTAAAGATCTTCTTCAAACGGGAAACAATTATCGAAGGGCGCAGGGCCCGGCCCTCATGGTCCGAAATGGGGCAGCTTAAGGCCAGGTATTTGGAGGGGGTGGTCAGGGTCCTGTAAACCAGGTACTGCTCCTCCAGGGCCTTTATCCCGGGGTCCTGGCCCAGTTCAAGGCCAAGGGCTCCCAGGGCCTCCATGTCCCCGTCGCTTAACATTCCCCTCCCCTGGGACGCGCTGGGAAAGGCGCCGTCATTGACTCCCAGTATGTACAGTGCGCTGACCTCGTGGTTCCTGGAGTGTTCTATCCTGCCTACCAGGACCTGGTCCAAAGCTGGCGGGATAAAGCCCATGGAATAGCCGCCGAAGCCCACGGCAAGCACTTCCGAAAACCTGCCGGGACTGAAGGGCAGGTCCCCCATGACTTCAACCACCTGGTCGAAGACCTCCATGGCTATGTTCCAAACCCTGGAGTACTCGCTGGCCAGCTTAAGCTCCCCCTTCCTCCTAAACCACTCCGCTGCCTGCCCTATTCTCTCGGGCACTTCTAACTCGCACAGGAAGTTGTAGACGGCCTCACACATCTCCCGGGCGGTCCGCCCGCCGCTTATCCCTGACTTTAAGTTAAGGAGGGGCTTTAGTATCTTTTCCCGGGTTTTTTTAACGGCCTCCATCATATTCTTTCCTTCTTCGGAAAGGCCGCCTCCGTCAAAACCCGGGCCCGTTTCATAGTTCCAGTCCTCTTCCCTCATCCAGCGGCTTCCCCTGATCCCGAAGGCAAGCACGTAGTTCTCGATGAGGTCCACGCTTTCCCGGTCCACATCGGTAAGGCCGGTTTTTAAGTACCTGAAGACCGCTTCATAGGACCAGTTGGTTGCAAAGACATCCAGGGCGGATAGGATAAGGGTTATGAGCGGGTGGCTGCTTATGTCCTTCCTGCTGTCAATGAAAAAAGGTATGCCGTAGAGGCTGAAAATGGAGCTTACCAGTTTCTCGTAGGAGGGAAGATTCCCCGTCACCACCGCAATATCCCTGTACCTTAATCCCTCGTCCCTGCACAGCCTGATTATTTCCCTGGCGGTCCTTTCCACTTCCGCATAGGGGTTGGAGGCAAGAAAGACCTTTATGTCCTCCGTCTTTTTTTCATACCTTCTGTAGGGGAAATCAAAGAAGTGCCGCTCCAAATGGGCCAGTTCCCCGCTTAAAGAAAACCTTGAACAAGCCCTGTCCGCCGGCAGGAAAACAGGCGCTTCCACTTCTGCGCCCAACTTACGGGCAAGCCTGGTTAGCTTAAGGGCGGTCTTTCTGACGGGGGAAAAGAAACTGCCGTCGTCGGTAAAGTCTTCTTCACCGGCCAGGCGGTCGGTACAGAGGCATACGCTGACCCTTGAGGCTTTGAGCATCAGTTTTTCTATAACCAGGTACTCCTGGGGGGTAAAACCTGTAAACTCATCCAGCCAGATCTCCGCCCCGTCAAACCAGGCTGACCGGTCCATCTTCCGGGCCAGCTCGGTGAGACAGCTGTCCCCGTCCATGCAGGCTTGTCCCGTTGACTTTTCAAACTCGGAATATATTTTGGCCAGGATTTCCAGCTTGCTTCTCAAATGGCTTCTTTCGTCAAGCCCTTTCAAAGTGTCTTCCAGGACCTGGGGCGTGACATTGTATTTCTTAAATTCGCTGATGGTCTCAGATACGGCCTCTATAAGCCCCTTTGTCCCTGTATCTCCCGGAAAGGGGCCTAAGGACTCCCTCATGGAGTCAATCAACCGGTACAAGAGCATCCTCTTCCCGGCCAGGGTCAGGTGTTTCCGCGCCACTCCCCCCACTTCGCTGAACACCCTGTAGGCCATCCTGCGGAAGCTCAAGACTTCAGCCCTCAGTATTCCCCCTGAGCCGATGGTCTTTATGAGATTCCTCTCAGCCTGCAGGGTAAACTGCTCCGGCACAACCAGGACCAGCGGGGTGTCCCCTCCCCGGGCCAGCCTTTGCCTGATTTCTTCAAGGCAGAATCGGCTTTTGCCGCATCCCGCGCGTCCGTAAATGATACGCAGACCCACTTTACACGCCCCTTCGTTTAAAAAACCGTTACTGACTTTCCCGCCAGCAGAAATGGGCCGAATGGTCCCGGTCAATCGGGGCTGCCCGGCTAGAATTCGGCTGATTTGACCGTCCTGGGGTATGATATGACGTCCCTTATGTTGGACATGCCGGTAATATACATGATAGCCCTTTCAAATCCCAGGCCGTAGCCGGCATGACGGGTTCCCCCGTACTTGCGGAGGTCAAGGTACCACCAGTAGTCCTCCTTATTCAGGCCCAGCTCTTCCATCCGCCTTTCAAGGTAGTCATACCTCTCCTCCCTCTGGCTTCCCCCGATTATCTCGCCCACACCCGGGACCAGGAGGTCCATGGCCGCCACGGTTTTGCCGTCGTCGTTGAGTCTCATGTAAAAGGCCTTGATGTCCTTTGGATAGTCGGTGACAAAAACCGGTTTCTTAAACACCTTTTCGGTGAGATACCTCTCGTGTTCCGTCTGCAAATCCTTCCCCCACTCCACGGGGTAATCAAAGCCCATATCGGACTTTTTGAGTATATCTATGGCCTCGGTGTAGGTAACGTGCTCGAACTCCGAGTTAACCACGCCATAGAGCCTTTCCAAAAGGCCGTTGTCGATGAAGTTGTTGAAGAACTGCATCTCCTCGGGAGCCTTCTCCAGGCAGAAGTTTATGAGGTATTTCAACATCTCCTCGGCCAGGTCCATGTCGTCATTAAGGTCGGCAAAGGCCATTTCCGGCTCAATCATCCAGAACTCGGCCGCATGCCTGGTTGTATTGGAATTCTCGGCCCTGAAAGTGGGGCCAAAGGTGTACACGTTCCTGAAGGCCATACAGTAAGCCTCAACAGCCAGCTGGCCGCTGACGGTCAGCTTGGCGTCCCTGCCGAAGAAGTCCCTGGAAAAGTCAACTTTACCCTGCTGGTCCCTGGGAAGATTGTCAAAGTCCAGGGTTGTAACCCTGAACATCTCACCGGCGCCTTCACAGTCGCTGCCGGTTATTATGGGAGTATGGACGTAGACAAAACCCCTCTCCTGGAAAAACTTGTGGATGGCGTAGGCAGCCAGGGACCTGACCCTGAATACCGCCGAGAAGGTGTTGGTGCGAGGCCGCAAATGGGCTATGGTCCTCAGAAACTCAAAGGAGTGCCTCTTCTTTTGCAGCGGATAGTCGGCGGCTGACAGCCCCTCAATGTCAATTTTCGCCGCTTTCAGTTCAAAGGGCTGCTTAGCCCCGGGAGACTCCACCAGCTCCCCTTCCACCAGAATGGCCGAGCCCACGTTGAGCCTGACTATATCATTAAAGTTGGCAAGCCCCGTGTCAAACACCACCTGCAAATTTTTAAAGAAGCTGCCGTCATTCAGTTCGATGAAACCAAAATTCTTTGAGTCCCTGATGGTCCTGACCCAGCCGGACACATTCACCGTCTTGTTTAAATAACTTCCAGCGTCGTTGAAAATCTCTTTTACCGTAACCCTCTTCATAGGTCCTCTCCCTTTTTACAGAAGTATTATTCCCAGCTTTTCACAGGCCTCCGTCATCCATTCCGGCCACACCGATGCCTGTACCTCGCCAATATGGGCCTTCCGGAGGAAGAACATGCAAAGCCTTGACTGCCCTATTCCTCCTCCTATGGTATAGGGGAGCCTCCTTTCCAGGAGGTCCCTGTGGAATTTCATTTCAAGCCGCTCCGTGCAGCCGGCAATCCTAACCTGCTCCACCAGGCTGTCCTCGTCCACCCTGACCCCCATCGAAGACATTTCCATGGCCAGTTCCAGGGGGGGATACCAGAAAATAATGTCCCCGTTAAGCCTCCAGTCGTCATAGTCCGGCGCCCTGTTGCCGTGTTTCTTCCCCGACTTAAGGAAGCCGCCGATCTTCATGACGAATACGGCCTTCTTCTCCCTGGCTATCTCCCTTTCTCTCTCCTCCGGCGTAAGCCCGGGATACAGGTCTTCCAGCTCCTGGGTAGTAATAAAGCTTATGTCCTCCGGGAGGATCCTGTCGAACTGGGGATACAGGCCGCACACGAATTCCTCGGTCTTCTTAAACACTTTGAATATATCCCTCACAGTGGCCATAAGGGTATTGAGGTTGCGGTCCTCCTTCTTTATCACCTTCTCCCAGTCCCACTGGTCCACGTACACCGAGTGAAGGTTGTCCAGTTCTTCATCCCTGCGGATGGCGTTCATGTCCGTATACAGGCCTTCCCCCGGGCCAAAGCCGTACTTGCCCAGGGCCATTCTCTTCCACTTGGCCAGGGAGTGGACAATCTCGCACTTCTTTCCGCCTATAGCCGGCACGTCAAAGTCGACAGGCCTTTCCACCCCGTTGAGGTTGTCGTTTAAACCGCTCTCCGAATTTACGAAAAGAGGAGCCGAAACCCTCAAAAGATTCAATTCCTTTGCAAGGGCATCCTCGAAAAAGTCCTTCAGTTTCTTGATGGCTATTTCAGTTTCTTTTACATCCAGCAGCGGACGATAGGCCTGCGGCGCCAGTACCCTCTCCTGAGCCACTGTTGCCCGCCTCCTTTTCTCCTCCAGTCTACAAACCAGGGGGACCAAACCAGGGGGACGGTTCTCCAAACCAGGGGGACGGTTCTCCTGGTTAGCACATAACCACGAACCAAAGGAACCGTCCCCGTGGTTAGCACATAACCACGAACCAAAGGGACCGTCCCTGTGGTTTTCCAACCCCTGTCGCCCCATTGACAAACGCCTGCTTTAAATCCAACAACAACTATGAAATATATTCTATAGTAAAACAGTTAATCCGTAAACAGCTATTTGAGTGCTTTCACTCAAGGCTTTCGAGTCCCCTGCTTTGCCTTAAGGAGACTAAACAACGGTTTGTATTTGAGCTGCCCCTATACCTTTCCGCTGTCTATCATCCGCAATATTTCTCCCAGGGTCTCGCCGGCCTTTTCCCTTAAGACAACCGCCGCTCTCCCGTCGTAGGAAGTCTTGCTCCTGTTTATCAATACCAGCTTGCGGCCCCGGTAGTAGTTTACAAGGCCTGCGGCGGGATATACCGTAAGGCTTGTGCCCATTACCAGGAGCACATCGGCCCTCGTTAAAAGGCCCACGGACCTGTCCAGGACTTCTTCGTCCAGCGCCTCCTCGTACAGCACCACGTCCGGCTTGACAATACCGCCGCACTTGTCGCAGCGGGGGACAGTTTCGGCGCTGTTTATGATATAGTCAAGGCCGAAAAACTTGCGGCATTTCATGCAGTAGTTCCTGTATACGGACCCATGGAGCTCCAGCACATTCCGGCAGCCTCCCTCCTGGTGAAGGCCGTCTATGTTCTGGGTAATTACCCCCTTTAGCTTACCCCGTTTCTCAAGCTCTCCAAGGACAAGGTGGCACTGGTTAGGTATAACGCCCTTGACTACCAGGTACTTCCTGTAAAAGTCGTAAAACAAATCCGTATGCCTGATGAAGAAACTGCGGCTCAGCATGACTTCGGGAGGGTAGTCATATCCGGCATCCATGTTGTACAAACCGTTGGCCGACCTGAAGTCGGGAATGCCGCTTTCGGTGGAAACCCCCGCCCCGGTAAAGGCCACTATGTTGGAAGAGTCTTTAATAAAAGACGCTGCAAGGCGCTTTGCCTCCACACCGCTCATCTCCTTGCCACGGATATTTAAAGTATCTACAAATAATTTATACCTATCCCGGCGAAAATGCAATTTTTAAAAGCCCGGGAGCGCCTCTCCCCCTGTGGTTTTAAACCACGGCGCCGGTTCTCCTGCCGGAATCCTGATGGACGATTTTCTTTCTGAAAAAAGTTTTCCCTGTTCCCCCGTGGAACTTATCCTCCTGAGCCAATGTGTCAGTCAGCACCTGGCGATTAATACCCCGGGATGGCTCTCCTCCTGCAGCACCCTCCCGGACCGCGTTTCCTTTCAATTTTTAACCCGGTAACAGCTCCTGCCCTGCGATCCCGGTGGACAGTTCTCCACCTGTTAAAAACCTTTTTCCCTGTCCCGCCCTGTGAATATCTCCCCGGCAGCCTGCCGTTCTTTCCGGCTTTCCCTTTGTTATTCCTTTTTGGCCCTTTCCCGGTATTCTCCTTTTGCCTTTCAACCTCTTATCCTGGCTAAAAAAACCTGCTCCGATTCCAGGCTCTGCTTTTCCCTGTCAAAATCCTTTAATTTTTGCGCCACGGAAATGGAAAATCCCAAACAAAAGGTTTATTATAAAAGAAACAGGGTTTTCGTTTTCCGCAGGGACGCGCCCCGGACCTCCGGGACGCCGGAGATTGCCGCCGGCGCTGCCGCAGCAAATTCACTTTGGGAGGTTTTAGCATGGGTAAAATCAGAATGGGTGTAATAGGGCTCGGGGGAATATCCCACGTTCACATCAACGGAATAAAGCAGAGCCCTGACGCTGAGCTCACGGCAGTCTGCGATATTGAGGAAGATGTGCTCCGCGCCAGGGGGGACATGTACGGCATACCCCATACCCACCGGTTCACGGATTACAGGGAACTCCTGGCCTGTCCGGACGTAGACGCCGTGTCAATCTGCACCAGCAACGACGCCCACTATGAGGTAGCAATGGAAGCCGTCAGACGCAGGAAGCCCTTTGCCCTGGAAAAGCCGGTCACCATGAACTACCGGGAAGCAAAGGAGCTTAAGGAAAAGGCCCTGGAAGCCGGAGTGCCAAACATGGTCTGCTTTTCTTACCGCTTTATACCGGCGGCCAGGTATGCCCGGGAAATTGTGAGAAGCGGCAAGCTGGGCCGGATATACCACATTTACGGGCAGTACATACAGAGC
>JAKOSZ010000151.1 GCA_029776555.1 Bacillota bacterium
ATTGTAGAATACCTGGAAGCCTATGGCGGTAACAGGACCGACGGCGTCCTCGGCCACTCTTATGGAAATATCGTTCCAGGCCTCATAGGTCTTACCCTCCAGGGCTACAAAATCCCACTTGTTGGGCGTTGAGTAGAACAGGTGAAGCCCCGCCCAGACATTGACCGGGAAATAGACCCTGGCCTTAATGGTGCTGCCCGGCGGGATGTTCAGGCTCTGGTTGTACATACCCAGGTCAAACTGCACCCCGGAAGGCTCCTGGAAGGTAACCTTCACGGAACCCTGACCTTGATAGGCCTTGGTGGTGTCATGCTCCAGGGTGGCGGTCCCGTTGACAACCTCCATGCCCTGGATGCCGTCTTCAAAGTCGAACAGCACAATCTCGTCGCCCGGTTCAGGCTCGGGCTCTTCCCCGTATCCGTCGTAGGTTATGCTGTCAATCCATATTTCCCCTACCTGGTCTTCCGTGTTATATTCCGTACTGTTGTTGATGACTATGCTGATGGCGTAAAGCTGGAATGTGACATTGGGTACTACAAACTCGTACCACTGGTCCTTGGGAAGATAAATGGTGGGCTTATATTCCGACAGATTCGCCCAGCCTACGTCATACACACGGAAGGCCACGTCCACGTTGAGGCTGGAAGGCACATACACCCTTGCCCTCATGGTAGTGGGGGTAACAATCTGGGGCTTCGGGTCCACCTGGTTAAGCCCCACCTGGGTGGCTTGGCCCGGCGCCAGGCTGAAGGAAACCTTGAGAGAAGATTCACCGGCGTAAGCCATGCTGGTATCCACCTCTACGGTTGCGTATTCATTCCAGGGATGAAAGCCGTGGGTTTCGCCGTTTTCAAAGTTGAACAGGGTGTTGTCTTCCCCGGCGGCGCCGGCAATCACACCACCTGAGGCGCCGGCAAATACCGCAGCGAATACCATTGTCAGCACAAGCAGCCTGCAAATGCTTTTCCTCATCCTTTTACACATCCAAAACCCTCCCTGCTTATTGTTAATATTGGTGACGAACGGTCCAGTGAGTTTCTGTCCTTAAGTTGTAACTGTTCAGCAAAGGTTTGAGCTTTCCGGTCTTAAATACGTCAGCAGTTTCAAGGGCGGGGAGCGGGCCGCCCCCCGCCCGGCTTTAACTATTTGCCCAGCACTTTGCTTGCCACATAGGCCAGGTCAAACAGGTCTACCCTTCCGTCGCCGTTGACATCCGCCTTCCTGGCCTCGTTCCAGTTGGGATCACCGCTGGAGGCGCCGTAGTAGTAAGCCACCTGGGCCACGTCTGCCACATTGATCCTGCCGTCGTTGTTTATATCGCCTGAGAGCATCACAACTACCTGTATTGCACAGCTGGCAGGCGACACCGCCAGCACCCCTCCGTCGGGAGCCGTTCCCAGCTCGGTCTTTACCATGTCTATCCTTCCGGAAGCCGTCTGGGAGATGTCCCTGGCTCTGAATACCAACCTGAGGCCTTTTTCGGAACCCAGGCCGTCAGAGTCCGCTTCAATTATCCTTATGATCCCCTGGCCTTCTTCCTTCACCAGCCTCAGGCTCCCTGATTCCACCATGGCCAATCCCATGGGTGCCATCTGGGCGCCTTCCGCCTTTACAAACTCGAACAGGCTGGCGTCATACCGGATGGTGATGTCCCTGGCGTAAACCCCGGCTGCCTCGCTGAAGCCAAGGCTTACGGAAAATTCCTCCCCGGGAGCCACTGAGCCGGGCGCCGTCAGGACGGCAGAGGGACCGGCTGGACCGGCCAGAAGCCTGCAATCTCCATAGTTTGCCGTAGACTGCCAGTTGTCGCCGGTGCCTGCCCACATGACCTGGCTTTCCCGCACATCCCCGTCGTCATCGTCGTTGTTCCCGATGTCCAGGCCGATGACGGTGTCCTCACCGGGGCTTATGTTATAATTGGCCCAGGGCAGCGCCATCTCCACGGTGTAGCCGTCGTCGGTATAGTGAACTGCGTGAAGCACCCCTGCGGTTATGCCGTTGTTGGCCCAGAGCCTGTTGTCAGCGCACCTTAACACCAGCTGCTGGTCGTAGTCGTCATAGTAGAGCCCCCTGTTGTGGTTGGAGTCAATGTAGACCTCCACCGAGTCGTCCTCCCAGTTGTTCTCCGAATCGGCCCACAGGGCGTCATCCACGATCCTGACCCCTATATACAGGTAGCTGTCGTCCCAGAGTACTCCGAACTGTACCGTGTTGTTGGATTCTCCCATTATCGACTTGGATACGTCGGTGCTGACATCCCAGGCCGCTTCGTTTAAACGGCCGTCAACCACCAGCCCCTGAACCCTTTTCGCCGACACCGAAGGCCTCTCGCCCGGCGGCGGCAGCTGCCTTAAGAGGTCCAGTGCCTGGTTTTCATATATGGGAGAGCCCTTGTAGCTGTACAAGTCATTCAGGGAGTGGGTCACCCTTACCACAACAGGACCCTCGGCCAGGTCTCCCCGCCTGTAAAGGAGGGCAAAGGCCGGGAACTGTCCCAGGATGGAAGGCACCGCTATAGGCCACTTGGAATTGCCGGCCTCCCACTCTGCCGTGCCAAGGGCAAAGAAGTGGATTGCGTCCATGCCCTGGAGCCCTCCATATATTGTCCACATGGGCACCGCTTCTCCCTTGAAGCGGTTGGGCATGGGCCAGGCAGTCTCGGTGATCATATGGGGATAGTTTTCCACCTGGAAGATCTGCGTAATTGCCGACTCCGGTTCAAATAAGGCGGTCCGGTCTTCGTACACATGCCCTACCCGCACCGAGTAGCTCGCTGCGTCACCTTCGTGCTTGCCTCCGAAGTAGCCGTGCCGGTCTATTACGGCCCCGGCGGTGTAGGTGTAGCGCTCCAGGGGATCCAGCAGTTTATTGTCAGCAGTGGTCCAGTTGCTGCAGCTTATTATGCTCTGGGTGCCTATCTCGTTTCTGAAGAAGTCGGCCATGTCCTGGTAGAACTTCCTCTGGTCCTCCACCAGGAACTGCAGCTGGTCGGTCATGCGCCTGAGCTTTGCCCCAACGCCGTGCCCGCTGGCAGTCATGTGCCAGGCATCCAGGAGGGTCATCCTGCCTCCTTCCGGATCGTCGTAGGGCTGTTCAGTACCCTCTCCCCAGGCGCTGATGGCGCTCTGAATTGAGCCGTACTTGCTTTCAAGCCAGGCCCCGAACTTCCTCTCCAGCTTTTCCATCTGCACTTCAGGTATGTTGTCCCTTTTGAAAGTCCAGAAGAAGTAGCTGTCCTCGTTCTGGATTTCTATTATCGCCACGGCGGGGTCCTGGGCCAAAGGCAATCCCGTATAGGGGTTTTCCGTCAGGAATATGCTCCTGGCCCAGTTCTTGTATATCTCCTGGAACTGGGGATCAAACTGGAGAAGGGCAAAGGGATTCTTATTGGATATGGTGTCATAGCCCGGTATGCCGTGCTCAGGCCGTATACTCACCCACAGGGGGAAGTAAAAGCTGATGTTTACATATATGCCTTCCTGCTTCATGGCATATACAAAGTAGTGGAGCCTATCCAGTTTCTCAGGGTTTATCCTGGACAGGTCAGGGCTGCTTCCGTCGAACAGCGCCCCGTGGGCCCGCACCATGTTGACCCCGTACTTGGCCAGCCGCCTTGCCATTAACCTTATGCTCTCCCTGTCCTGGTCTATGGTGGCGTCCACTGCCCAGAACTTCACCGGTTCCCCGCTGCCCAGGACAAAGCTGTCGCCTTCCCTTCTGACATAACCTGACTGTCCCGCCGCATCTTCGTTTAAATAGCTTAAGTCAATAAAGGATTCATCGTCGAAGCTGTCGGGGTCCGGTTCGAAGGCCCAGTAACCCTCTTCGGCAAGCCCGTATTTTGCATCTGGCTTTAGATTCCCCCGAGGTGTAAAGCTGCCGGGTATGAGCAGAAACGCGTCAAAACAGGCCGTAAGTGATTCGCCCTCGCCTGCCAGCAGCCTCAGTTCAAAGGTGTGGCTTCCGGCTTCCAGGTTAACCTTTCCAAGGTAGACCCAGTTGGCGGACACATTGGTTCTCAGAGTCACGCTGTCTGCCAGCATGCAGTTGGAATCGCAGATCTGCCAGTCCTCTTCATCAAACCTCCACCTGAAGGGGCCGTGCTTCCAGAATTTGCGCACCCAGAAGTTGTATTCCCCGTCAGAAGGCACCTCTACCTGGTACCTGGCATAGGTCTCGGGAGCTCCCACTGCTCTGTTCCCGTAAGCGTTGAGCCAGTTCCCCTCCGACAGGAGGTGGGCGGTTTCCGGGAAGGTGTGGGGCCCAAACCAGCTGGTGCTCTGGCTGGGGAAGTTGTGATCAGTGCTGGACTCTCCCTCCCACCATATATAGGAAGTGGTTTGGGGCGGTTCATACACGGGATAGAGGCTGTCGGACACCAGGGTATAAATGCTGTCGGAAGGCAGGGTTATTCTTATCCCTTCCCCGGTCTCTTCTCCGGCAATTTCGCCCCGCGCATAGCCGTTGGGGTCCAGTGACATGACTTTAAGGCCGCTCCTGCCCTTTAAGGTCACTACGGCGCTGATGTTTTTTACGTTCACCGGCAGGCTCCCCAGGTTGGTTATGGTCTTGCCCCCTTCGCCTTCAGTGTAGCTCCAGCCGTAGGGCTTATCTTCGGTCACTGCCTGGATCAAAATCCTGTTGGAGGATGAAAGGGGGACATTGTCCAGGGCGGTTACCATGATGGTGGCGTATTCATTGTCCGATTCAATAGTCACATTGCTCAGCTCAAAGGAGCCTGCACTGTTGAGAAAACCGGTAACACCCTGATTCTTGGGCGTGTCTACCTTTATTACTCCCTTGTCGTAATCCCAGGTAATTTCATCGGTGGCGCTCCGTATGATCTTGTTTTCTGTGTCCACATAGTTTGAGAAGTCTATCTCCTCAATGTCAGACTGGTCCTGGGTGTAGTCCTGCACCACTTTTCCCACGTAGAAGCCCAGGGACCTTATATATTGCCTGTATAAGTCATCCGGGTTGTCTTCTCCGGCCGGGGCTGCTTCAACCCGGACCGGACCTGCAAAAGTGGAGCTCACACACATGGCAATAATCATAAATAAGGACACAAGTTTAAAGTACTTTTTCACACCTTCTCCCCTCCTTTAAGCTGGTCAGAGAGCATGGCGTTACCCCTGGCCAAACCTTTGCCATGCCGTCTGTTAACGCCCATGTCCCCTGCCCTTTTACATGGCCTTTTTCGTACCTTTTACCTTGGTGTAGTAAATAACCCCCAATGCTATACACGCAGCAGCAAGAATAATGAGGACTGCCAAAGCTGCAGGCCAGAAGGATGCGGGCTGTTTCTCCCCGGAAGGGCTTTCGTCTGTGTCTGCCGCCAGGCTTTCGGCCTCTCCTTCCGGCTCATCGCCTTCTGAATAGCTGTACTTCTCTCCTGTGGTGTTGCTGGCGTATAAGCCCTCTTCACCGGCTTCTTCCCGGGATTCGGCGTCGCTTTCCAAACCGTCTCCTCCGGCGGCCTTTTCCCCGTCCGGCTTTATCTCCACTTCCGGCTCTTCAGGGGCTTCTTCCGGTTCCGGAAGGCCTATGACCTCTTCCCCATCTCCCTCTTCTTCAGGCTCAACTGTTTCAGCGGTGCCGTCCGAAGCGGGTTCGGCAGTCTCATCGGGCTCCCCAGGCAGCGCTTCTTCCTCCTGCAGCGGCTCCTCTTCGCCTTGCGGGTCTACTATGGTAATGGCAACCGTCTTGCCTACCTGGTAGCTGTCGCAGCCGGGGAGCAATACCTTGCCTTCCTTGCGGACCACTTTTATTGAATCAAGGACCACCGAAGCGGTACCCTCCGATATGGCCTTAAACCTTAAAGAACACAGCGGCACGTCGCCGTTTTCCACCGGGTCATCTCCCAGCTTTGACAGGGCGTATACCATGCGCCCCTTAATCCGCTTGGGCTGAACCGCAAAGCCCTCGATGTATGACTCGGCCTTCACCAGCTCCAGGCGGTCGGCTTCATAGTCAAAACTCACCTCATAGGCGTATAAGTCCTTTACGTTAAAGGCCTTTACCTCCACTGCAAACTCGCTCCCCACATCCACCCTGTCAGCGCCCGGTAAGAAGTCGAAGCTGGGAGCGCTGTCCGCCCGCGCCCTGCAGGGACTAAACAGCAAAAGGGTTATTAAAAAATACAATATAATGTTATTCAACCCATATCTTTTCATATTACTACCTTCTTTCTTATAAATGATAAAATGTTTTCCATTACCCGGTGTCAGCAGTCCCCTGCCTTAAGCACCAATATGGGTGCCTGGCGCAGCCGGTCAAACCTGGCAGCAGGTATATGGACAGGCCCTTACCCTTTTAAGTTTTGAGAGGCTTTTGTTGACTTAAGCCGGTGTTGAGAGTTGTTGATTTACCGGTGATTGGATTATGAAGGCAGACCCACCGCAAGATGCTCTCATAGGCAATCCCCCCAGATAACAAACAAAACATTGAAACTGAAAACAGTTTCTATCTACCAACAACAGCGGCCCTTTTGCTGATGGCTATTCTCAAACAATTATAGTTCATTTCCAAAAAATCAATCATTATTGCCGGACCATAGCTTTTTTATAAAAAAGCGAAGTCCCGGAAAAAAGCCGCCAGAGAGGCTTATAATTTTTACCCCGCCTTCCGGCAATAAAGGGAAATATGGAAGGGGCGCCGTCAACCTCCGAAAGCCGCTGTCCTTGATACGGCAGTCATTTGCGCCCGGTTAATACGGCAGCGGTGCCAGCGGCACAAAAAAGCGCATCCCGCATAATGAGATGCGCTCAGTGGGACACGGGGACAGGTCCCTTGTCCCATTTTTCATAAATTTTCCATTTTGGGACAAGGTACCTGTCCCCCTGTCCCGTTTCAATCGGCGTACTCAAGGCAGCGCTTCCGGAAATAAAGGTAATCCTCAAAGCTCACTTCCTCCGGCACACCGTGGTCACAGGTGGGGTAATAGCCTCCCCTCCTCCTCATGGCCGGCAGAATGTAGTCAAGGTGGCGGTCAATGGCCTCCTTCCCCTGGGCCAGCACCCTCTTGTCAATGCCGCCCTTCATGATGATATGGGGGTACTGCCTGCCTATCTTCACCACGTCACAGCCCGCAGCCGCCTCAAAGGGGCTCATGGCATCCATGCCCAGCTCCATGTACAGGGGTATGATGGGAACGCAGTAACCGTCGGTATCCACGTGGAAGTAGAGATGCCTGCCTTTATCCGGCTGGCGCCGCTTAATGTTGGATATTAGCTGCTGGTAGTAGGGGAAGAGAAATTCCCTTATCATGTCCGGTGAAATCAGGGGGCCATGGTTATAGCATATGTCCTCGGCTATAAAAAGCTCGTCAATAGTGACATACTGCTGGTGCTTTTCTATGACGGCGTCGGCCAGCTCAAGCCAGGTTTCCATGCAGGCGTGGATAAGCCCCGGGTCGTCGTGGAACTTGTACAGGAGCTCCAACGGCCCTATGAGGCTTCTTAAATACATGTAGCCTCCAATAACCTGCTGGGATATTATCATCCCTTTTCCGGCAGCCTCCCGGGCTTCCTCCATGCTCTTTTCAAGGCCGGTGAAGCGCCCCGGCGTCTTCGGGTCTAGCCTCCACCTGCAGTTCTCCTCCCAGGTCTTCATGTCCTTTACCGGGTGGTCGTCATACTCGGGCATAAAGCCGTTTCTTCTCCCTTTAAAAAACAGGACCTTTCTCCCGGCATAGTCCTGCACCAGCTCATAATCCCCCCGGTCCTCGATAACCTTTTCTTCAAAGGCAGGGTAAAAGGCGGCTTCAGTCCAGCCCAGCCGTCCCAGGCAGTGAATTCCGGGTTCGTCGAAACCGCAAAGCTCTGCTATGTAGCAGTAATCCTTCCACCAGTCGCCGCCGGGATTGTCTTTGCTCAGCTTCCCCTCTTTCCTCCAGCGCTCCATGGAGTAATAGCCAAACTCGCACATATAAAAGGGAGCGTTGGGCTTCCTGTCATAAATGTCCCTTATTTTCCGGGCCCCTTTGCTCATCTTTTCCCTCGGAACCATACCGTGGATTCCATCGCTCATTTCCCTGTCCCCCCTGTTTCAGACATTCGCTCCTGCTTACGCCGGCAAATGCAAAAGTTCCCCTTCCGCCGATTGAATCAGGCTTCCTCCAGCACAAGGTATTCCTTGGGCCCCAGGGTTATTCTCCCGCTCAAGGTCTCATTGTTCATGACGTTTTTAAGCTTCTTCTCCAGTACAACGGAGGACTTCCTCTGCCGGTAATTGAAGAGGAAGTACACGGGCCTTTCCTGGTAATGGCGGGTAATGACCTCGGTGCCGTGATTAAGCCTAAAAGGCGCCCTGCTGACCCCGGCGGCGTTTAAAACATGGTAAAAGACCTGGGACAGAAGTTTAAAGTCAAACCATGTGCCCAGGTAGTAGGCCCTTCCCATACCGTAGTCGTTCTGGGTTACTGCCGCTTCTCCAGCCCTGAAGGTGTCAGCGTAGAGGCCTGTTATCTGCGCCCTGATAGGCTCAAGGCTTTCGGTCCAGTAGTAGTTCCTGCCGGTGTACTGCTTACCGTCCATCCTGAGGACTATTTTTGAAACGGTGTTTTCAAACACGGGCTCCCCTTCGGCCACCCTTATTCCGAAAAGGTCCGTAAGCCCTGCGGGAACGCTTTCCCTGGGCGCCGTATTGTACTCTCCCTTGATGCCGGCCAGGAAATTGGTTACCAGGGTCCCGCCGTCTGCCACGTAGTCCTTTAAAAGCTCCCTGGCGCTGTCAGACATTATTACAGGAGTAGGTATTATCACCAGCTTGTATCTGCGGATTTCTTCACCTATGGGGATAAGGTCGGCGCCTGCGCCCAAGCCCGCCAGGCAGCTGTAGATTTGGATGAGCTGGGACTGGTAACTGAAATCTCTGTGGATGGGTTTTATCTTAAGGGCCCAGTGGCTGTCGTAATCATAGCAGATGCCGACTTCATTCCTGATCCGGGACTCCTCAAGAAGCCCTTTCAGTTTCCTGAGCTCTTCCGAGGCCTCCTGGAATTCCCTGAACCTCCTCCTGGGAATCCCGTCTATATCCAGGACGGCAGCTTCCAGCTGTTCGGCTCCATAGCTGAAACTCCTGAACTGGAAATAGGTCAGAAGGTCCGCCCCGGATGCAAAGGCGTGGATGGCGTTCTGCTTTAAACTTCCGGGGAAGGGCTGCAGCGTGCCCTGCTCTGCCCAGAC
>JAKOSZ010000152.1 GCA_029776555.1 Bacillota bacterium
CATCAGCGACACGGCCGAATACGGAGACTATACCACGGGCAAGAGGATAATAACCCGGGAGACCAGGAAAGAAATGAAAAAAGTGCTGGAAGAGATACAGTCAGGACAGTTTGCCTCCCGCTGGATCACCGAGAACAAGGCCGGGGGCAGGGCCAACTTCCTGGCAATGAGAAAGATGGAATCGGAACACCAGCTGGAAAAGGTAGGGACAGAGCTCAGGAAGATGATGAGCTGGCTTAAGAAATAGGGATAAAGAGGATGGGAGGAGGCGGCACAGGCTTTTCTTTCCCGGGTGAGTTTTCGCCGCCTTGGCTTTATCCCTGTAAAATTTATTTTCCATTTATGAATATAAGACTGGCAGGAAGGTGAGGTTACCATGTCCAAGCGGATAAAGATATTCGACACCACGTTGAGGGACGGGGAGCAGACTCCGGGAGTAAACCTCAACGTGCAGGAAAAGCTGGAGATAGCCAAGCAGCTTCAGAAGCTGGGGGTAGACATCATGGAAGCGGGCTTTGCCATAGCTTCCCCGGGCGACTTTGAGGCCATAGCCACCATAGCCAGGGAGGTCAAAGGCGTTGTAGTGGCCAGCCTTGCCAGGGCTGTGGAAAAGGACATCGACAGGGCCTGGGAGGCCGTAAAAGAGGCCGAGAACCCCAGGATTCACACCTTTATAGCCACATCGGACATTCACATGAAATACAAGCTGAAGATGACGGAGGAGCAGGTTTTGGAAAGGGTCGCGGCCATGGTGAAATACGCCGGGAAATACTGCTCCGACGTGGAGTTTTCGGCGGAAGACGCCAGCAGGACCAGGCCGGAGTTCCTTTACAGGGTGATGGAAGAGGCTATTAAGGCCGGGGCTACCGTGATTAACATTCCTGACACGGTGGGATACGCGGTGCCCGAAGAGTTCGGCCGCCTTATAAGAGGCATAAGGGAGAATGTCAGGGGCGTGGAGAAGGTGGACATAAGCGTCCACTGCCACAATGACCTGGGCCTGGCGGTGGCCAACACCCTGGAGGCCATGAGGAACGGGGCCACCCAGCTGGAGTGCACTGTCAACGGGCTGGGAGAGCGCGCCGGCAACGCGTCCCTGGAGGAAATAGTGATGGGCATAAACACCAGGAAGGACTTTTACGGCGTTAGCCACGGCATCAACACCAGCCAGATTTACAGGACCAGCAAGCTGGTGTCAGGCCTCACCGGGGTTTCGGTGCAGCCCAACAAGGCTATAGTGGGCGCCAACGCCTTTACCCATGAGTCGGGGATTCACCAGCACGGCGTCCTCTCGGAGAAGAGCACCTATGAGATCATGACACCGGAGTCCATAGGGCTTTCCACCAACAGGATGCCCCTTGGCAAGCTTTCCGGGCGGCACGCCTTCGAAGAAAGGCTCAAGGAGCTGGGCTATAACGGCCTGGCCCCGGCGAAGATCCAGCAGGCCTTTGAGAAATTCAAGGAGCTTGCCGACAGGAAAAAGGTGGTCACCGACAGGGACATTGAGGCCCTGATTGGAGAGAAGGTGACGGAGATACCCGAGTTCTTTGAACTGGACAGCTTCCAGGTGAGCAGCGGGAAGAGGGTGGTGGCCACGTCCACGGTCAGCCTTAAGAGGAAAGACACAGTGGTAACCGAGGCGGCTACCGGCGACGGGCCCATCGACGCGGCCTTCAATGCCATAGAGAGGGCTGTCGGGGTGAGCTTCGTGCTGGAAGACTATAGCTTACGGGCTGTTACCGAAGGGAAGGACGCCCTTGGCGAAGTCACGGTGAAAATATCCCGGGACGGCAGGGTATTTACCGGCAGGGGGGTAAGCGTCGACATCATAGAGGCCAGCGTCAAGGCCTATATAAACGCCATAAACAGGGCCATAAGCGAGCTGGGGGAAAACATTCTGCTGCAATGACGGAAGGACTTAATGTGCGCTGTAAGCAGCTTGGAACGTGAGGTGATACTGGAAAATGAAGCGCGTCTTTATATATGATACCACGCTGCGGGATGGGGCCCAGGCACAGGGGATTTCCTTTACGGTGGAAGACAAGCTGAAAATAGTGGAGAGGCTGGACCAGATGGGGATAAGCTGCATTGAGGCAGGCAACCCGGGTTCCAACCCCAAGGACCTGGAATTTTTCCAGAGGGTAAAGAAGCTTAAGCTTAAAAACGCCAGGCTGGCAGCCTTTGGCAGCACCAGGAGGGTAAACGTGGCGGTTGAGGACGACGCCAACGTAAAGGCCCTGCTGGTGGCCGATACCCCTGCAGTGGCCATCTTCGGCAAGAGCTGGGATTTTCATGTGACCGACATACTGAGGACCAGCCTTGACGAGAACCTGAAAATGATATATGACACGGTGAAGTTTTTCAAAGACCAGGGCAAGGAAGTGATTTTCGACGCGGAGCACTTCTTTGACGGCTACAGGAGCAACTCCAGCTATGCCGTTGAGACGCTGCTGGCCGCGGCCAGGGCCGGCGCCGACTGCCTGTGCCTGTGCGACACCAACGGCGGTTCTTTCCCCCTGGAAGTGTATGAGGTTACGGCCAGGATGGTAAAGGAGCTGGGAGTGCCCATAGGCATCCACTGCCACAACGACTCGGGTATGGCCGTGGCCAACTCGGTGGCGGCCGTCCAGGCCGGGGCTTCGCAGGTCCAGGGGACCATGAACGGCTTTGGCGAGAGGTGCGGCAACGCCAACCTTTGCACCATAATACCCAACCTGCAGCTTAAAATGGGCTATGACTGCATACCCGCCGAAAACCTTGCCGCCCTGACGTCTACCGCCAGGTTCATGTACGAAATCGCCAACGTAGTGCCTGACGAAAGGGCGCCCTACGTGGGGAAAGCGGCCTTTGCCCATAAAGGCGGCATGCATTCCGATGCCGTGTGCAAAAACCATACGGCTTATGAGCACGTCAAC
>JAKOSZ010000153.1 GCA_029776555.1 Bacillota bacterium
CGGCATATACAAGGGAGTAGTCTCTCATGTGAACACCCAGTCGGGTCGGATACTGCTGAGAGACATGGAACAGTTCAGGAACGGACAGTGGCAGCGCACGGAGCACAAGGGCTACCGGGAGCTGGAGCTCACGGAGGACTGCAGGGTGTTCCTCATGGACAGGGAGCTGGATTTGAAAAATTTAAGCCGCTATTACCTGGGCAGTGAGGCCTATATAGCCGTTGCGGAAGGATACGGCGGGAAGGAGAAAGCCGCCATGATTTCCCTGAGGAACAGCAGGGATACGGAAATGCTGCCCCGGGACGATAAAATTGCGTATGCTTTCCCCGGCTCCGGTGAGTTTGGCTTGAGCACCATGGCTGAGAGCATAAAGTCCCTCCCCGGAACCATCATTGTGAAAGACAGCGTGCTTGTGTCCGCCAGGAGCATTTCGGCGGACGACCAGGCCTATGTGGTTCCCAACAGGAGCTATGCAAACGGGGAGTACTACGCCGGCGTGGTGCAGATCGGCGAGAAAACCGTAATAAGCCGCCTGGAAATTTACCGGGGCAGGATAAAGAGCATTAACACCAACAGGGACTTTACCGTAGAGTCCTTCTCGTTGCTGGACGGGCTTGAATGGGAGTATTACAACACGCCCAGGACCTTCAGACTGGATTTTGACACAAGGATTATAACCGACAGCGGGCTGGTAAACCACAGGGATTTTGTGGACTATGGCGGCGGGAGCTATAAAAACCGCACGGTTTACGTGGTGGCCGACGGGGAAAAGGTGCTGCTGGTCAGTACAGCTCCCTTCGGCGCCCGCAGCATCAGGGGCGAAATAATTGCAGTGACCGGCGGGACCACAGGCGAGGAAGGAACTGTCCTGGAAGAGCCCACAGGCTTCAATCTCCTCAGGCCTAAACGCTACGACCCCGCAAAGCGGGTGTGGACGGATATGGCTGAAACGGCAGAGTTCAGCCTTGTGCCTTCCAGCATTATACTGAAGGGCGACAGGATAATAAAGCCTTCCGAGCTAAGACCCGGGGACAGGGTCAGGGTGCTCAAGAGCGAAGATGAACAGAGCAGAGAAGGATACATTATTATAGTGGAATAACGGGGGACGCGGCAAATGAAAAAAGGGAAGAGACTGTTTGCAGCATTGGCCCTTTGCCTGTGCGTGGCCTTTAACGCCACGGCAGTTCAAGGGGGGACGGAATACAGTGGATATGATGGCGGCATATCCTCGGGGGAGGCGCCCAACAAGAGCTCCTATGACTACCAGGAAGTGTGCTTTATTACGGGAGAGCCGCTGGTCTTTAAGGGAAGCCTTGTGATAAAAAAGACGGACCGCCAGGATTACATCCAGTCCACCTATACTTACAGCCTGCAAAACATTGACAGGAATGCTACCCTTACCAGGATAGTGAACTTCAGGACCGATCTGACAAAGAATGACAAAGGGCAGACGGTGGAAAAAACCTACTTGAACGGGCGTTACTCGGAAGTCATCCGGGTGGGGAACACCACCTATACCCTGACTAATTACGAGTTTACCTTTTCCCGCCTCATTGACCCCCAGCCTGCCATAGAATACTACTCGGGGAACTTAAGGGCCAGGAAGACTTACCGTATTAACAGGGGAGGCGCCGGTGCAGCAGGAAATGGTACCGTAACCGTCGAACAGGAGGGAATTGTCAACGGCTATAAGCAGTACTGGGGTTTTGCCGAGGGCCAGATACAAAACTATTTTATAAACTGCAGCGAGAGGATAGGGGAGAGAGTGGACAGCTGGGGAGGAACTGCGGAAGTGAGGCTTTCTTCCACCGTTGAAAAGCTGATTGACTACGTGGAGAACTACCCGACCCAGATAAGTTTTGCAGGGGGCTATGAGTTAAAGCAGAAAAACGAGAGCGTCCTGGAATACGTGTGCTACCTGCCGGAGTTTGACGCCCAGGGCTTTGCGCTGGACGGCGTTGTGAAAAAGCAGGGCAGCCTGGAACTGGAGACATTCCCGGTAAATGAGATGCTGTTTGTCCCCTCCCTTTACCACTTAAGAGGTTACTGGTCCGAAGAGGACATACGCCTTTTATTCAGCCTGGGCATATTTAAGGAAGAAGACAGCAAATTTAACCCTGAGGAGTACATGACCAGGGCTGAATTCGCTTCCGTGATTAACGAGCTGATAAGGCCGGTACCGGAAGACACTAATTTAAAAAAGCCGGGTTTGCAAAGAAACGTGAAAAAGGTGGAGGAGAAGGTTACGCCAAGCTTTGTGGACCTGCCTGAGAGCCATAAATACTTTGAGCCGGTGGAAAGCGTCTTTAAGAAAGGGCTTATGAATGGCTGCGGCAACGGGAAGTTTGCCCCTGACGGCCCTATAACCCTGGCAGCGGCCCTGACCGTTTTTATAAGGGCGGTGGGCCTGGAAAACCTTGCCCCGACTCCGGCCCCTGTTACGGTATTCAGGGACAACGATGAGATACCCCAGTATGCCAGAAAGGCCGTGTTCGTGGCGGAGAAAATAGGGCTGGTCTTCCCCGACTCCAGGGGTTATCTCCGTCCCAACCAGAAGCTTACGAAAGGCCAGGCGGCTTCTATTACGAGAAAGTTTTTGGAATACCTGCAGACGGGTATAAGAAGGGACTATAAAGAGCACATGATTGGTTACTGACTTTATAGTCCCTTCCTGTGAAAGCTTTTTATTACTTTGCCTTCACCTCGGTCCAGGCCCTGTCGTATTCCCTGACCATGTCCTTGTCAAACACGAATATCTCCAGATTGCCTATGTCTTCTTCCCGGGGATATAGAGTCCTGTCGTTTACCAGATCAGGGTCCAGGAGCTTCAAAACCTCGGTATGGGGAGTGTTGTACCCGATGTAATCTGCGTTTTCATGGGCTATTGCCGTTTCGCACATGAAGTTGATGAAGAGCTCGGCTTCCTTCTTGTGCTTGCTGGTCTTAGGAATTACCATGGCGTCTACCCACAGGTTGGACCCTTCCTTGGGGATGACGTAAACCAGATCGGGGTTTTCCCGCATTGCCGCCACGGCGTCGCCTGACCAAACCACGGCCAGGGCCGCTTCACCGGCCACCATTTTATCCTTTACCTCATTTACCACGTATGAGAGCACCAGGGGCTTTTGTTCAATGAGGGCTTCTTTAGCCTCCTCCAGCTCGGATAAACTCCTGGTGTTCATAGAATAGCCCAGCATCTTCAAGGCCACTCCGATGGAATCCCTCTGGCTGTCCAGCATGAGTATCTGCTTTCTGTACTTGGGGTCCCAGAGGATTTTCCAGCTGTCCACCTTTTCCTTGACCATCTTTTTATTGTAGAGTATGCCCACGGTGCCCCACATATAAGGCACTGAGTACTCGTTGTCGGGGTCATAGTCAAGCCCCTTGAAGCGCTGGTCTATATACTTGTAATTGGGTACGTTTGCAAAATCAATAGTATAGAGGAGGTCCTCGTCTATCATCCTCTTTATCATGTAGTCGGACGGTATGGCCACGTCGTAGTTGGCTCCGCCGGATTTTATTTTAATATACATGTCTTCATTGGTTTCAAAGACTTCGTAATTGACTTTTATATTGTACTTCTTTTCAAACTCCTCGATTACTGTTTCTCCGATATACTCTCCCCAGTTGAACACGTTAATGGTTACCCTTTTCTTGCCGCCGCAGCCTGAAAGCAGCGGAAGAACGAACACCACCACAATCAATAGGGTGGAAAGAAATTTAATACCTTTTTTCATGGCCATTCTCCTTTCTTAAAGTATCTTTTGATATTCTCAGGTTAACTATTACAAGCAATATGAGCACGCAAATAAACATGAGGGCGGAAAGGGCGTTGAGCTTGGGATTAACTCCCACCCTTGCCATGGAGTACACCACAATGGACAGGTTCGCCACGCCTGAGCCGGTGGTGAAGAAGCTTATTACAAAATCGTCCAGGGAGAGGGTAAAAGCCAGCAGGAAACCGGTAAGAACCCCCGGCATGATTTCCGGCAGTATTACCTTCCGGAAGGCATAGGCCGGAGTCGCCCCAAGGTCAAGGGCAGCCTCATAAAGGTGCTTGTTCAGCTGTTTAAGCTTTGGCATGACCGAGAGGATAATATAGGGGGTATTGAAGGTGATGTGGGCAATGAGCAGGGTCATAAACCCCCTCTCCATCTTTAAAAAGATAAACAGGATCATAAGGGATATACCTGTGACAATCTCTGGACTGAGTACCGGGATATAGGTTATATTCATCATTATCTGCTTCTTCAGCTTGCCCATGTTGAATATGCCTATGGCTGCAAAGGTTCCCATTATGGTGGCTATAACCGATGACAGCAGGGCAATGGCAATGGTATAGTTAAGCGCCTGCATTATCTGGCGGTCGTGAAAGAGCTTTAAGTACCAGCTGAAGGTAAAGCCTCCCCAGTGGCCTCTTAAGCGGGATTTGTTAAAGGAATATGCGATGAGGACCGCAATGGGGGAGTAAAGAAAAATAAAGATGAATACGGCGTACATCCTTTTTAAGTAAGTCACCACAGCCCACCACCTTCCAGTTCCTTATCGTACCTTGATGTAATGGCCATGCTCAACAGGATTAAAATCATCAATACGATGGATATGGACGAGCCGAAATTCCAGTCTCCCACCACCAGAAACTGCTGTTCTATCAAGTTGCCTGCCAGCATGTACTGGCCTCCTCCCAGAAGCCTTGAGATGACAAAGGTGGTTACCGCCGGCATAAACACCATGGTAATGCCTGAAATAACCCCCGGAAGGCTTAAGGGCATTATCACCC
>JAKOSZ010000154.1 GCA_029776555.1 Bacillota bacterium
AGGTGGACATGATTGGATTGAACGGCGTGGACAGAAAAATGCTGCTCTCCATAATAGAGAAGTTTGACGGCGGCCCGGTAGGGCTGGAGACCCTTTCGGCCACTGTGGGCGAGGAACCCAACACCATCGCGGATGTATACGAGCCTTACCTCCTGCAGCTTGGCTTCATAAGCAAGACCCCAAGGGGAAGGATGGCTACAAGGCTGGCCTACCGGCATTTCGGCATCGAGTACAAAGGCGATTAGGGGTTTTGGTTTAAAACTCGCAAAGGCGGGGATTATAGAAGCCAGAGGACAGGAACCGGAAAGGAGATGGGGCTCATGAAGCTTTTAATACACGCCTGCTGCGCTCCCTGTTTGGTATACCCCTGGGAAGTGCTGGTTGAAGAAGGAATGGAGCCGGAAGGCTTTTTTTACAATCCCAACATCCATCCCGCTGAGGAGCACAGAAGGCGGATGGAGGCGCTGAAAGAATTCGCCCGGGTGACCGGGGCCAAAATACACTATTCCGGCGAATTCATGCAGGAACGGTGGGAGGGCTTTTCAGGACCCGGGGAGGAAAGGTGTGCTATGTGCTATACCTTGAGAATGGCGAAAGCCGCCGCCTATGCCAAAGAAAAGGGATTTGACGCCTTTACCACTTCCCTCCTGGTAAGCCCTTACCAGAAGCATGATTTGATAAAAGCATTGGGAGACAGGTTTGCCCGTGAGTACGGAGTAGCTTTCTATTACAGGGATTTCCGCCCGGGCTTCCGGCAGGGACAAAGGAAGGCAAAGGAGATGGGCCTTTACAGGCAGAAGTACTGCGGCTGCATAATATCGCTGGGTGAGTCCGGGGCTGTCGAAGGACGATGAAACCAGGACCGGGCAAAGGAGGCTCAGGATGATTTAAAGGGCGTTGGAACCCGGCCGGGCGCTATCCCTTATCCCCATGTTATAAAAGGCCCCGGTTAAAACCTTCGCAGGTCTGTGGATGCCGGGGCGGCCACACCTCTCAAAAGCTTCCCCCTCTAAGGTTACAGATTCTTTACAGTTCCATTAAGGTTAAATGAAAAGGAAGGATAAAGATAAAAAATTGTCGAAACAGGATATTACCTGTGCGATAAAAAACGCCGTATTGCTATTCTAATATTTGGAAAGCGGATTTCCTGAGGGCAGCTTTCCAGCTTTTTAGGATTGTGTCCGGAATAGTACCATAAGGCTTGTCTTAGTGGCTTTTCTCCTTAAGCCGGCCTCCCGGCGCCTAATATTCCCCGCAGGACGGGCGCTTTCCAAAGCGGCACGGGGACACGAGTCAGCATCCGGCAAGTGACCTGGCAAAGGCAGAAACACAGGGATTTAACACACAAATGACAAATATCGGTAGGGGGTACTTTCATCATGAAAAAGGCCGTAGCAATTGTTCTCACTTTAATTTTCACACTTTCTTACATATTCCCGGCACCCGGAAACAGCGCCAACGGAAGCGGTAACAGGGTACTGGCCGCAGGAACAGCAAGCCCGGGCCTGTCTTATTACGCCGATAAGGGCTATGCGGCG
>JAKOSZ010000155.1 GCA_029776555.1 Bacillota bacterium
CCGGGCCACCTCCTTAAAAATCTAATCCTTGGTAGAAAAACATGGCCAGCAGGCTTTAATTTTTGTTTAAAAATGCTTTTAACCGGTATTGGCGTCATATCATCCTGAACTGCGTTAATTCTTCCATACCCGTCCCTTAAGGTCAAGTTTCTGACCCTGTTAAAGCATCTCCCCCCGATGCCCTATGGGAACCTTTCGGCTGCCAGGTTGCCCTTTCTCCGGCCCTGGATTGAGTAATATGAGCCACACCCCTTCCAGGACGGCTGCCGCGCTATTGCATTAGTGTTGCAGCCGCATAAAACCCTGGACTTGCCAGACTTAAACCCATTGAAGGTGGCCAGCATTCCCACTTCAAATTCTACCACTTCATCGGGATGGTATCAATTACTTAATGTGGTTAAGGCCTGCCTACACCCTGGCACTTGCCAATATTTTACTTAGTAATTTCTGTGTAAACAGGTAAAGGAATATGCTATAATTCTTTTGACTGAGTGGACTTAATCAGCCCTAAAAGCGATGTTTCCGGCATTGTTGAGCATCCCGTTCATCTTGGGGCTTAAGTCCGAATTACACGCTGCCCCGGAGTTAACCTCCTTAAAAAGGGTATGAGCCATAAACTGATACACGGGTGAATATATGGGTTTCAGATTTTATTTTGCCATAGCGGTGGGCAAGCTTCTGATCAAGGTCCTTAGGCTGTTCAGACTGGGCGGCACCAGCCTCCCGGGAAAAGCGGCCATGAAGCTTTGCCCCGGGCTATTAAGGAAAGCAGCCGTTAACTTCAGGGTTATAATGGTCACCGGCACAAACGGGAAAACCACCACCAGCAGAATAATGGGCCAGATTCTCTCTGAAAACGGCCTTAAATACATATCCAACCGTTCAGGAGCAAATCTTCCTGACGGCATTGCCTCAACCTTTGTTGAGGCAGTGGGCTTAAACGGCAAAAGCCGCATAGACACGGCGCTTATTGAGGTGGATGAAGCCGCTTTTAACAGGCTTGCGGACCATATAAAGCCCTCCGTGCTGGTGGTTACCAACTTTTTCAGGGACCAGGCCGACAGGTTCGAGGAGCCTTACACCACCCTGGAACATGTAAGGTCAGGTATAAGCAAGTGTCCGGAAATAAAGCTGGTTTTAAATGCCGACGACTCCCTCTCCGCCTCCTTGGGCCAGATCCCTTCAAAGGAGGTCATATTCTACGGGATGGAGCCGTCCGCCTGCGGTGACATGGCTGAAGAAACCGGTTCGGAAGCCCCTTTTTGCATTAACTGCAAGAGCAGGTATGACTATTCATTCCGCTCCTATGGCCACCTGGGAGGCTTTTCCTGTCCCGGCTGCGGTTACAGGCGCCCCTCTCCCCAGGTAACCTGCAAGGCTTTAACGGCGCTTACCCCCCGGTACACCGACGCTGTCTTTGAGGTTCCGGGTGAATCCTTCGAGGCGAGGGTCAACCTGCCGGGCCTTTACAACGTATACAACGCCCTGGCCGCCGTCGCCTTCGGGCAGCTTATGGGCTTCCAGGTCAAGAACACCATAGAAGCCCTGGGGAAATTTGAGTGCGGTTTCGGGCGCATGGAAACGGTCAAGGCGGGATTTAAAACAATAAGGGTTATCCTTGTTAAAAACCCCGCCGGCTTTAACCAGGTGCTGGACTACCTCTCAGGCACGGGAGGTGCCTTCCAAATCGCGTTTATTATAAACGACAGGACAGCCGACGGCACCGACATATCCTGGCTGTGGGACCTGGATTTTGAGAAACTGAAGGAAGCCCTTGAAAGCACGGAAGCCGTCTATGTTTCGGGCTTAAGGGCTGAAGACATGGCCCTGTGCCTTAAGTACACCGGTCTATCCCTTGAAAAAATACACATATTTAAAGACTTTGGCAAACTTATTGACACAGGCCTTGAAAAAACCCCATACGGCGGTC
>JAKOSZ010000156.1 GCA_029776555.1 Bacillota bacterium
CGTCCAGCCTTTGGGCCGCCAGCACCCTGACCAGGCTTTCCCCCTCTCCCAGCCAGGCCTTTATCATAAAGGACCTGTCCCTTAAAGGGCCGACGGCGTCTATGTGGTTTTCCTTCAGGTAAAGCTTGAGATACTCCGGGTGTCTTTCCTTTACACGCCCGGCTGCATGACCGCTGGGAAAAGCTGCGTCATCAAAAATCCAGACCTTCATGCCGCGCTTTTTGGCTTCATCTATGATGACATCCAGGTCATGCCACCACTTATCTCCCAGGAAATCCGGGTGGGGGCGGGATTCCACGATAAAGCCCCCTATCCCGTTTTCGTGCATCTGCCGGATTTCCTCCCTCAGTATGGCCTCATCCTCCCCGTGCTGCCAGAACAGCGGGGTTATATAGCTGGGAATCGACTGTTTTTTTAATACTGCTTCCACCCTGTCCATGAAATCTATCCCCGTATTAACCGGCCGGCAACAGGTCAGGCCGGTCAGCACCCGTTCTTCAGTCTGATGTAATCGCGGGCCACCTTAAGGTCCTCCACCGCTTCATCGGCAAGACAGGGAGCCGGCCTTTCACCCTTCACAGCCGCAATGAAATTGATGGCCTGGTTCCTCATGGAGTGGACCCTTGGCATTACCGGCTGGGTAATGGTGGGTTCGCCCTTCGAATTATCTCTCATCACCGTCACCGTCCCGGCCTGCTGGGACGCCAGGGGCGCCGGAAGGTCAACCTTTATATAGCCGCGCTCAAAAGCTACCAGGTAGCTCTCCTGCCAGTCAACAGTGGTATTGTAGGGGGCCATTTCAAGGGTGCCGCACACTCCGCTCTGGCTTTCCACCACCATCAGCACCCCGCTCTTCTCCGCATAAGTAACCTTATAGGGCTCACCCAGCAAAAATCTCATTGCGTTTACCTGGTGAATGTAGTAGTTTACAAACCCGTTGTATTCCCGCCCGCTCTTCTCGTCGAAATATGCCGGAAAAGGCTCATGCTGCAGGGCAGGATAGGGCTCATCGCTCCCTATGACTCCATGTCCTCCCCCGCCTATCCAGTCCCCCGGCGGCATCGTAATCCTGACAAGCCTGAGCCTGCCGTATTCACCGGTAGCCCTCCACTCATCCGCCAGCCTCTTTGCATACTCCATGGCAGGATCGGACCTCTTGTGGTAGCCCACCATGTAAAGCACATTGTTTTCCTTAGCCAGGGCAGCCAGCCTTTCTCCTGTCTCCACCGCGACCGCTATCGGCTTTTCTGTAAACAGGGCCTTCCCCGCCCTTAAAATGTCAGGGACCACATTGATATGGTTGCTGTAAGGCTGGATGGCAACTATGGCGTCTACATCGCTTTTGGCCAGCAGTTCCCTGTGGTCCCCGTAAACCTCAGGAATTCCGTATCTTCGAGCCACGTTTTCAGCCATCTTCCTTCTCGGATCGGCCACAGCCCTTATCTCGCACAGGTCGGTCAATGCGGCATAATTGGACATATGAGCCTTCTGTCCCATAAAGCCTGCTCCGACAAAGCCAAGTTTTATCTTCTTTGACATAAGCTTAACCCCCTTACCGCTTTATACCTTCAAAGATATAGAGCCCCTCCTTGCCCGGAGCCACAATATCCAAAACACCGTCGCCGTTTATGTCTCCCGCCCAGAAGTAGATACCCACTCCGGAAGCCTCTCCGGCAGGTCCGTAATCTATGACATGCTTTTCAAAAGCCCCGCCTTTCATCTTGAAATAGTATATTCCCACCGGATCGTTGTCCCCCGGGTCATTGCCACAGTGAGCCCTGTAGCGTTTGCCGGTGAGAAGTTCCAATTCCCCGTCGCCGTCAATGTCCACCAGCACCATATCGTGATACTGGGCCACCGTATCGTCTATGTCGTGCCTTATCCATCTTCTGGCACCATCGGCCCCGATAACCTGCTCATACCACGCAAGGCCGTAGCTGTGGGCATGTCCGACAATTATGTCCATGAGGCCGTTGCCCGTAACATCATGGGCCAGTATGGGCACGCTGGCATCCCGGCCCAGGTCATACTCCTCGTGAAACACCCATGGACCCTGGAAAGGATTTTCCGGCTGCTCCAGCCAGCCCCCTGATAAAAGTATGTCCACCCTGCCGTCACCGTTGATGTCCCCAAAGCCCATGCCGTGGCCGCTGCTCTTTTCTCCGATCACATACCTTTCAAACTTCTCCGTGCCCTTTCCGGCTTCATCGGTGATAAGCTTAAAGAAGCACTGGGGATGTCCCGGCGTATTGGGGAAAATTTCGGGCACTCCGCAGTTGTCAATGTCAAAGAATCTTATGGTCTCAATACTACCGCACCAGGCTATATCATGAACCTTCCACTCACCGTAATTCCCGGGGTTTTCCCTCCAGCGCAGGGTCTCTCCCCACCAGCCGCCGGTTATGATGTCCATAAAGCCGTCGCCGTTGACGTCCATGCCGAAGTCGGAAAAGTCGTCGTAATATTCGCCCTCCTGCCTTACATCGCATATCTTGTACTTTTTGACGAAATCCGGGCCTTCATACCAGTATTCGCCGCAGACAATGTCTGGACGCCCGTCATTGTTCACGTCAAAAACCCATGCCGCTTCGTAGGTCACATTGTCAATCAGCATCTTCTTAAATTCCACCGCCAAGCTACCCACCCCCATTTTTCCAGGCGCCGGCAGGTTCGTCCGGGTCAGGCTTTATAAGGGCCGCCGCTTTATCCCCTGATGTACGAGACCCATGAAAAAATTCCGACACTGAAGATTCAGGCCCAACCCCTGCCGGCTGCCCCGGTTTGTTTAACATATGGATTCTTCCGCTAATTTGATTATATTACAGCCCCTTCCCATTAAAATGGATTTTAGAGGTGAAAAGATGGACAAAAACGATATCAGGGTATAAGATGGTTTTGAGAAACAGGCAGCCCAAAAGAGGGGGTAAGTTTGTGAAGGGTTTAATTTCCATCGGAGTCCTGCCCAGGCCAGTATACGTATTTAATTCCCATACCCACGACTGCTGGGAGCTGGTGTATTACACCTGCGGCTCCGGCATACTGACGGTAGGTGATGAAAAAATCCACTTCCGTCCCGGTGTTATTGTGTGCCAGCCCCCCGACATTCCTCATTCCGAGAGTTCCGAAGAAGGCTACTGCAATGTCCATTTATGCGTAGAGACTTTCAGCAATCCCATAAAAGGTCAGGCTGTGCCGGTATTTTCAGACAATGAGAGCGGTGATATTTACAAGGTTCTCATGCTCCTGTACAAGGAGTTCCACATGTCAGCAGGAGGCAAGAGCAGGCTTACAGACAGGCTTCTGGATGTGCTCTGGGAATACATCCTCTCCTGGAGCAGCGGGAAGAGAAAGAATCCCTACGTGGAGAAACTTGAGAACCTGCTCATAAACAACATAGCCCACAAGAACTTCCGGCTCCGGGACGCCTTTAAGGAGATTCCCATGTCCCGGGACGGTCTGAGGAGGGTTTTCAAGGCAGAAACCGGCCAAAACCCCTTGGAGTACCTGACTGAGAAGAGGATTGCCCATGCCATGCAGCTGATGGAATCGGCTTATGCCGGCAGGATTACCATTAAGGAAATCGCGTCACTGGTGGGCTTTGAAGACCCCTACTACTTTTCCCGGGTGTTTAAAAAGGTAACCGGTAAAAGCCCCAGCCAGTGGATGCATGAGCACATCCGGGACCTGTAACGGTTTATTGCTTTCTCTGCCTTTAAGCAGCAGCTTTTGAAAAGCAGGCCATCAGTCCTTGTCCCGGATGGCCCTGTCCCGGGATTTTAAACATTAAGTCGGCGCCGCCCTTAAAAGAGCGGAACCCAACGGTCCTGTCTTAGGGCTTTAGGCTGAATAAAAGAAGTGAAGGACATTCCCTTCACTTCCCAGGCCCCTGTTCCCAGGGAGGCTTCCTTTTCCCGCTCTGTTCCCGGGGAGTTGGATCTTGTCCCCGGTTAAATCTCCTTGACGATGTAATAAGCTTCATGGACCGCCTCAAGGAAGTTGCGCGGCTCCCTGCAGTCTCCGATTTGATAAATCTCCTGGACTTCACCGGCCAGTTCATCATAGAGTTTGCTGTTAGGTTTAAGCCCCGTGGCAATCACCACCGTGTCGGAAGCTATGCTCTTAAGCCTGCCGGAATCATCTTCCACCACAATGCCCTCGTCGCTTATTTCCTTAAGCCGCAAGCCGGCTTCCATTTGAATGCCTTTTTCCTGCAGGGCGGCCAGCAGGGAAAAGCGGGCCATAAAGACCACATCTGCAGCGATTTCCGGCAGCATGTCAATCAGGGTCACCTTCCTGCCCTGGCCTGCCAGGTACAGCGCAGTTTCACAGCCCACCAGGCCGGCCCCCACGATAACAACCCGCTCTCCGGCAGACTCCCGGTTAGACAGGAGTTCCGTGGCAATTCTCACCAGGGGCTTGTCCATTCCCGGCACCTGGGGCAATGAAGGAACTGACCCCGTTGCAACGATTACCGCATCCGGCTTCAGCTGTCTGACCAGTTCCGGGGTAACCTCCGTCCCCAGCTTTAACTCAATATCCGAATTTTCCACCCGTTTTAACAGCCATTTATAAAAGCCGTACACTTCCTTTTTATGTGCCGGCACCGACGCCCCCCGCAGGTGTCCTCCCAGCCTGTCTCCCTTTTCTATCAAGGTCACCCGGTGACCCCGTTCGGAGGCCAAAACAGCCGCATACATTCCAGCAGGCCCGCCGCCGGCTATCAGTATCCTTTTGGCTTTCTTCACCGGGGCCAGCGGACCCAGGTATTCCTTGCCGGTGAAGGGATTGACGCTGCAGGCGGCATACTGTCCGAAGAAGACCCGGTTGATGCACTGCATGCAGCGTATGCAGGGCAGTATTTCTTCTTCCCTGCCCCTCCGCGCCTTTTCCGGCCACCAGGGGTCGGCAAACAGGGGCCGCCCCATGCCCACAAAGTCAAGTTTGTTTTCTAAAATAAGCCTTTCTTCCAGGTCCGGATCGCTTAAGTTCCCGTCCACGATTGTCTTTAAGCCTGTTTCGCGTTTCAGTATTTCGGCATAGGGCACGGATACCCCGTCCTCCATGTAGTCGGTGGGAATGATTAAATTCATGCTGTCATAGCTGCCCCGGCGCAAATGCAGGGTATCCACGCCAATTTCCTTAAGCTTTCCGGCAATCTCAATGCTTTCATTCAATTCCCTGCCCCCGAGGAAACCGTGGTCCAGGGCAAGCCCTACAATTATCGGAAAATCCTTTCCCACCTGTTCCCGGGCACTGGCTATGCACTCCAGCAGAAAACGCATCCTGTTTTCCAAGGGCCCTCCATATTCATCTTCCCGGCGGTTCCAGCAGGATGAGAGGAACTGGTCTATCAGATAAGCGGTAGCGTGTACGTAGAGTATGTCAAAGCCGGCCTGCCTGGCCAATCCGGCTGCCTTTCCGTAAGCCTCAACCAGCCCGGCAATCTCTCCCCTGGTCAGGGCCCTGGTTCTTAACTCCGGCATGGATAAAAGGGATATCTCCGAAGGACCTATCGGCCATTTGTCCGGCAGTATGACATCGGCCAGCCTCCCCGTTCCCGCCGACAGTTCAATGGCGATTTTTGCGCCATAGCGGTGAACGCTTTCCGTCAGCTCATGGAAATACTTTATTTCGTTAAGCGAATCCAGTGTGGGATAGCCGTAAGTTATGGGATAAGGGTCAATTTTCTTTTCCGCTTTAACATGGTTGGTGATTATTAATCCTGCTCCGCCCCTTGCCCGCTGGCAGTAGTATTCAATGTAGCGCTCCGTATACCTGTTATCCCCGCCCTGGGTAAAATGGGTTTGCATGGGCGACATGACAATCCGGTTTCTTAAAGTAATTCCGCCAATGCTGCCGGGTTCGAAAAGCTTTTGGTATTTCATAGTGTTTCATCCCCCATAGCCTTTTAAGTATAACTTTGTCCAAATAAAAGCCTGTTATGCGTAAACCGCTTTATTTAAGACGCGGGGAATTACTTAAGCTTTGAACCTTAGCCCAGTCTGCGGCAATACTTTCAGGACCTGCGAGGTTTTAAAAGCTGAAAGCGTTTTGCCAGGGGAAGCTGATCTTCCGCTTTCCGGGAAAATAAAAAAGGACAGGGGACCTGTCCTGGAGCTCAGTCTGTCAGGCACCGTCACCTCTTAAGATGGTGCCGTCTCCCAGCACTGCCAGCCAGGATTCGCACTGCAGAGAACCGGCGCCTTCCACATACCTCTCAAAGAGACCGAAATTGGCGTATACCCGTGTTCCGTCGGCAAATTCGGTTTTCTGTAAACAGCCGTCTTCCGAGAGGAATTTAAAATCCGTCATCTCCAGCATGCCTGTCCTTTCGTGAAGCCTTGCCACGGGCAGGGCCAGCTTCAGCGCAAGCTGCGTCTCTTCATCCTCAAAGCGGAATTTGTAAACAAAGGACTCGCGGCCCCTTCCGGTAAAGCCATACATGGCTCCAAAGGGGAACACATCGGGCGGGCAGCCGTAGAGGGCGTCCATTGCCGCCATCAGCCTTGGTCTTCCTCCGCCGTACTGGTATTTCTTCATGTCCCTTGAGTGAAACCTGTTGTTGTAGTTGTGGGGTTCCCACCAGCTGTGAATGATGCTGTCATGGAAAACCAGCATCGTCAGGGGTATGGGCCAGAATTCCCAGGGCCCGTACTGGGCCCAGGCCTTCACTGAACCCAGGTCATATTCCATGGAATAGGCGTCATTGAAATTCTCGGAGCTAACCGGCCTTTCCCCCGCCTGGCCGGCTATGAGCAGTTTCCGTATCCACTCCCTGTCCTCGGTTTTGGACAGGGGCCGCCCCGGGTGGTTTTTGTGGTCCAGGGCGTGGCATTCGCTGTTGGCGGCGCATGTAATCACATCAAAGTGGTCCCAGGTCATATCCCGGAATCGGCAGGCGTTTGCCTGCCTCTGATAATCCTCCAGGGTGCTGCTGCAGCACTGGTACCACTTCTGCTCATCTATCTGCCAGTTTAGTATGGGCTCACCCTTTCTGTTCCTCCGGAACCGGCTCCTCATCTCCCGGCTGCCATCGTCAAGGCCTTCGTTTATCCATGACCAGGGAGCTGTATCATAACCCAAATCCTTTATTTTTTGTACAGCCTCTTCGCTCAAGTTAATCGGCGGGAGTCCGCCCATCAGGAAGTCCTTGCTGTAAGTGTTAAACCTTACAGGATAGATGAGAGCCTTATGGAAACCATAGGCCTTTAGCTTCCTGCACTCTTCCGCATAGTCAAGTTCATCCTGGCAATAGCCGATGAAGCACATTAGGGCGCCGAAGAGCCTCTTTAGGGCAGGACGCTCCTTGATTTTCTCCTCCCAGCTTTTAAACCTTCCCCTTTCCATGACCCGCTTCCTGTAAGTTTTGGCTATATCCGCAATGCTGGGCTCCGTCAGGTATAAACGGACGCGCCTGTCATACCTCATAGTCCCCAGGGATTCAACCTGCAGGTTGGCGCACCAGGTCCTCCCTCTTTCACCCTTGCCCAGCCACCAGAGGCAGTCATCGGCGGTCTCCGCCGCGCAGAGCAAGCCGCCTTTGGCCCCCAGAACCCCGAACATTGCCAGGGTAAAGCCATGATGGGCCGCCTCACTAAACCTGGATTCAAAGGGCTCTCCTCTTCCGTCCCACAACATACCCTGCATTATTGGAATTATGTGCTTTTTATTGCCGTCAGTAGGGTTAAATGAACCGGGCAGGGATACCAGCCCTGTTTCCTCCCATATGTTCGCCGGCATCAAAACTTCCACATAATCGGGGCACAGGGTGTATATCATGTTTACGACACCGGCGCCGGCGCCGTATGTCAGTTTAAGCTTATTCTCGCCTGCTATTTCCCCCTTGACAGGGGTTAAAGGATTGAGCCTTGCTCTGCGCCCTCCGGCATTGTCTATATCCCCATACACCAGGCTATTCTCATCAAGGGTCCACCTTGTCCCTCTCCGATAATCCACTATTGACAAGCCTACACCGCTCTCCAGACAGAAAACTCCCAGATTGGCATTCCTGATTGCCAGCATTTGTCTACCTCCTTGCGGCTGCCGGGACAGCTTAAACCCCATTCTTACTTCCTGTGCCATTTCGGGCAAAAAGTAGCTTTGATTCCTCAAGCCCCCGGCGAATTCCTGCGTAAATTCACGGGACAGTTCCCGGATTTAACGAAACTGCCTTTTTTAAATATTAGCAGGAAGAGCGAAAAAAATATGTCCCGGGCGTATAAAAAGAAGGTTTCCCGAAACCTTTCGTTCCGGGAAACCTTCTATTTTAACCGTACTCTCGCGTTCCGGTTTTAATTACTGGGTCAGCTCGATAATAGCATCGTTGAGAGCAGCCTGGCAGGCAGCCCTGTTGGCCTCAATGGCCTGCATCCAGGTACCTTCTGCGGGCTTGTTCACTACGTTGTTCATGGCGTCTACGAATCCCTGACCGAAACCGGAGTATTCGAGCTGGGCAGCATTGGCAGTCCACTGCTTTACATAATCGTACATTTCTTC
>JAKOSZ010000157.1 GCA_029776555.1 Bacillota bacterium
GCTTTATCACTGTGGGTATTATAGCCAGCTTTATAAACTATTCCAGGCAGTTCTCCCGCCCTGTCAATGAAATTGCCAACCAGTTCAACCTTATACAGTCGGCCATTGCAGGGGCTGAAAGGGTTTTTGAAATCATGGACGAACCACCGGAGGTTATGGGAGAGGAAGACCACCAGGTCCTTGAGAAGGTGGCCGGCAAAGTGGTGTTCGACAGTGTTACCTTTGGGTATAACGAGGGCGTACCGGTCCTTAAAAATATCTCCATCAAGGCCAATCCCGGGCAAACAGTGGCACTGGTGGGTCCTACAGGAGCAGGGAAGACAACCATTGTCAACCTGCTGATGCGTTTTTACGATGCCAACAGCGGACGGATACTGATAGACGGAAAGGACACAACTTCGCTTAAAAAGGACAGCCTTAGAAGATCCCTGGGCATAGTGCTCCAGGACACCTACCTGTTTTCCGACACGGTGAGGGAGAACATACGGTACGGGCGGCTTGATGCCAGCGACGAGGAAGTGGAAGCCGCGGCACGGCTGGCCAACGCCGATGTTTTTATCGAGAGGCTGCCCCAGGGCTATGACACGGTGCTGACGGAAGAAGGGGCCAACTTAAGCCAGGGACAGCGCCAGCTGCTCACCATAGCCAGGGCGATACTGGCCAATCCGGCAATACTGGTATTGGATGAGGCCACCAGCAGCGTGGACACCAGGACCGAGATGAACATCCAGAAGGCAATGCTCTCCCTCATGGAGGGGAGGACCAGTTTTGTAATAGCCCACCGCTTGAGTACAATACGCCAGGCGGACCAGATACTGGTTATAAACAACGGGGAGATAATAGAAAGAGGGACCCACGAGGAACTGATGAGGGCCGGAGGCTTTTACTGCGAGCTCTATAACAGCCAGTTCCGGCGGAAGAAGGTGGTTTAAGCCGCCCTCTTCCGCTTTTATTCCTCCTGGCGAAAAGGATTATTCCCTCCCGCTGCCGGAAAGGTTTATCTTATCTGAAAAGGCCCCTTTAAAAGAGAATTGGCCGTGTGACGGTGCTTTATTGCGGCTTATTTCCCTGGAGCAGTTTCAGGATGTCCTGCCTGCCGTTTTGCCTGGCCAGGTCGGCAGGGGTGAACCCGTCACTGTTTTGCGCATCGGTGTCAGCTCCCGCATCCAGCAGGATTTTTACCATATCAGCCCTTCCGCGCTCCGCGGCAATGTGGAGGGGAGTGTTGCGGGTGCTGGTTGAAGCGTTGGGATTGGCCCCCCTGGACAAAAGGTCTTTGGCCTCTGAAATATTGCCTTTTTGCACCGCCCTTATGAGTTCGGCTTCCAGTTTCCCTGCAGCCGTTCCGGCTTTAGCAGAGGGCTCTTCTACGGCCGTCTTTACCGCTTTCCCTTCCTCAAGCATGCGCTCAATTTCCGGGAAACCATACTCCCTTGCGTAATCCGCGGGTTTTTTGCCGTAAGCATCGCTTGTTTCAGGGTCTGCGCCGGCTTCCAGGAGAGCCGCCGCTATGGCATCATAGCCTTCCATGGCGGCATAGTGCAGCGGGGTGCGCCCTTCCCGGTTTATGTCGTTTACCCGGGCTCCCAGCCTGATCAGTTCCCTTACGGCCATATCGTAGGTGACAGTGCCGGCGGGGAACTGTTCGTTACAGGAAAAGTGGCCGATCCAAGCGGCCCAGTGAAGAGGCGTATTGCCTTTTGCGTCTTTAGCGTTTACGTCCGCCCCCGCTTCTGCCAGGAGCTTTATTCTCCGGGCAGCGGTATCCCGGGGCACATTCCAGACCGTGTGGCAGTTGGCAGCCGCTGCGTGAAGCGGCGTCCATCCGTCCCGTGCGGCGGCCTTGGGGTCCCCTCCGGCTTTGATGAGCATCTGAGCTACCTCCACCGCCTTTTCATAGGGCGCGCTTACGACGGCGTGGAGCGGAGTCCACCCGTCATCTGCGGCCGCACATGGGTCTGCCCCGGCTTGGAGCAGGGCTTCCACCATCTCGGGTATGCTGGTATTGGCGGCATAGTGGAGGGCTGTCCAGCCCGTATAGTCCCGGGCCTTTACGTCGGCGCCTACCCTTATGAAGGTTTTTACCTGTTCGGTCTGCATGCGGTTGGCGGCGAGCAGAAGGGGGGTCATCCGGTTGTCATCCCGGGCTTCAAGGTCGGCCCCCGCCTCCACCATGGCTTCTATTACGGCCGGGTTATGGGCGTAGGCGGCGTTGTGAAGAGGGGTCTCCTCCGACAGGTGGCGCTCATTGGGGTCGTGTCCTTCGGCTGTTAATCTCCGGACCGCTTCCACATCTCCGGCGCCTGCCGCCTCAAACAGGAGTTGATGGCCTGCGGGCACAAACCTGGTCATGGCCGGCTCTCCCAGGGTGCCTCTCCTGTCCTCCACATCCAGGTAGCCCAGGCTGCCTCCCGTGAGAGTGGCTATGCTTTTCCCCGGGAGGGACAGTGCAAAGCTTCTGCCCCCTCCCAGGTTTCCGCAGTCGGTAAACTTCTCCTCCGCCGTGGATAGGAACATTTTAAAGCTGTCCGGAGGCTCCTGCCCAAGCTCCACTGAAAGCTCCATATCCTCCTCCGAGGTATTTATGAGTACGATGGTTACCGCTTTCCCGTCGGGACTTGCGTAAGCGCTGGCCAGCAGATCTCCCTCTTCGGGAGAAGCGTCTGCCCGTACCATGCCCGGACGTATGTAGCGGAAGAAGTGTTTGGCAATCCAGTAAGCCGGCTTTTTCTGACCGGCTTCCAGTATGGATGTAAACTGCCATATTATCCAGGCATTTATATTGCCTCCCACGAATGCGTCGTGCATTTCCCTGGCCAGTGCCATGCAGCCCTGCCAGTCTCTGCGCCCTCCGTTTGTCTCGGTCATCCAAAGCTCGCAGCCGCTGCCGGCGATTACACCGTGAATCCTGCGCCAGTTGTCGATGCCTCCACGCCCGCCGCTGCCGTGGACGCAGAAAAAGCCGTCAAAGCCCATGGCTTCCCGCTGTTTTAAGAGGGGGCCGGTATACCAGGAAAACCTGGTGTCAAACCCCATGCATTCGGGCATTGCGACTTTTGCCCTTACGCCTTCCTTTTTGAACCTTCGGTTTATTGCCCGTACCGCTTCCCGGATTTGGTGCGGGCTGTATACGCATGAATGGTAAGGTTCCACAAAGTAGAGTTCGTTCTGGGGGCTGATGCCGCAAAAATCTATTCCGAACTTCTCCCTGGCTGTAATAACCCATGCCGCCAAAAACTCGGCAAACTCCTCCCGCATGTCGGGCCTTAAGGTCCCTCCGTGAAAGGTGTTGCGGTTGGTCTTCATGAAACGGGGTGGAGACCAGAGGCTTCCGAAAAAGGTCTTTACCCCGCGCTTTTTAAATTCTTCGGCAAAAGCCAGCCTTGAAGCCATCACTTCAGGCCTGAAGCCCTGCCAGTTGATGTGGTCCGGGTCGTCGTCATCGTTTACCGGTTCAAAGCTTGCAGAGAGGGGAATCCTCACGGCGCTGACTCCCAGGTCGTATACCAGGGTGTCATACCACTTTTCGTCCAGGTATGAAGTCTGGGCTACCCAGGTGGTCATGCAGCCGCCGAATCCCCTGATGGTCTGGCGGCTTGCGGCGGTATTTACGGTCACCTTGCAAGAGCTCATGAAAAAATCACCCCTTAACCGAATGTCCTGTGTTTTGAAAACCCCTGTCGACTCCGCATCAGAATTGAGACTGTAATTGGACGTTCAATAAGTTTACTGCTTCTTTCAATATACAGCATACGCCGGTTGAAGTAAATCAAAAAAGGCTTTAGGAGAACCAGGGCTGTTGGGGAAGTTCAATTTTCCGGGGTTGAAAAAATCAACAAATGGCTTAAGGGACGGCTTTTTCATGCCGTTTTTGGGCTTACGACAAAACAAAAGGACGGATTTTAAGGCAGCCCTTAAAAACCCGGCCCTGCTGCATCCCGGGAAAGCTTGTTTAAACA
>JAKOSZ010000158.1 GCA_029776555.1 Bacillota bacterium
ATAAGTTAAGGCTGCTCCGCGGTTTTATCCCCGAAAGAGAGATGTTTGTTTGACGAAGAAGCTAGTATGTTGTTTTATATATGATTTAAAATATATTGACAACTACTCAGCGCTTACGAGGGGCAGACCTTAAGGGGCTGCACCGCGAGTACCGATGATGTTCAGCTGGAAAGCAGCCAGTATGAGAGCTTCTGAGCACAAAGCTTACACGCCGAAAGGCCCAGAGGCTTTGTTCCGTTGCTTAAGCGTTGCTTTCCTGTATCTTCTTGAAAAGGAGGGAAGCAAAGTGCCGAGGAAAGGACATGTTGAAAAAAGGGATGTACTGCCCGACCCGGTTTATAATGACAAGGTTGTCACAAAACTTATCAACAATATTATGAAAGACGGCAAAAAAGGCATAGCGCAGAAGATATGCTACGAGGCCTTTGATATTGTCCAGAAGAAAACCGGGAAGCCGCCTCTTGAAATGTTCCAGCAGGCTTTAAACAACATAATGCCCGTAATTGAGACCAGGTCCAGGAGGGTGGGCGGCGCCAACTACCAGGTTCCGGTAGAGGTGAGGCCTGAAAGGAGGCAGACCCTTGGCTTAAGATGGCTGGTGAACTACGCCCGGTTGAGAAACGAGCGCACCATGAGGGAAAAGCTTGCTGCGGAAATAATGGATGCGGCCAACGGGGTGGGAGGAGCCGTTAAAAAGAAGGAAGACACCCACAAGATGGCGGAAGCCAACAGGGCTTTTGCTCACTACAGATGGTGACATTGCGGCTGTATGCTGCAGTTGAAGGACCTATGCATGGAATAGCGCAATTCAGAAGAAGAAAGGAGGGGAAATGATGCCCAGGCAGTTTAGCATAGAGAAAACAAGGAACATAGGAATAATGGCACACATAGACGCAGGTAAGACCACAACAACGGAAAGGATCCTGTTCTACACCGGCAAGGTCTACAAGATGGGAGAAGTCCACGAAGGGTCTGCAACCATGGACTGGATGGAGCAGGAACAGGAGAGGGGAATAACCATAACTTCCGCAGCAACTACCACAACATGGAAAGATACCAGGATAAACATCATAGATACGCCGGGGCACGTTGACTTCACTGTTGAAGTCGAAAGGTCTCTCCGGGTCCTCGATGGTGCTGTGACGCTTTTCTGTGCAAAGGGTGGAGTTGAGCCGCAGACGGAAACCGTCTGGAGGCAAGCCGATAAGTATGGCGTTCCGCGGATTGCATACGTAAACAAGATGGACACCATAGGGGCCGACTTTTTCAGGTGCGTTGAAATGATGAAGGACAGGCTCAAGGCAAACCCCATTCCTATCCAATTGCCCATAGGCAAGGAAAGCTCTTTCTGTGGTGTTGTTGACCTTGTGACCCAAAAAGCGCTGTATTACAAGGATGACCTTGGGAAAATAATAGAAGAGGGTCCTGTACCGGAGGATATGAGGGGACTGGTAGAAGAATACCGCACTAAACTGATGGAAGCCGTCGCGGACCAGGATGAAGCGCTGATGCTGAAATTCGTTGAGGGAGAGAAATTGACTGAGGAAGAGATTCGGGCGGCAATCAGGAAGGCGACCATAGAGGTGAGAATGATTCCGGTGCTGTGCGGTTCTTCTTACAGGAACAAAGGGGTGCAGTACCTGCTGGACGCAATAGTGGACTATCTGCCTTCCCCGATAGATATACCGCCGGTACGCGGAATAAACCCTGACGGAGAAGAAGTGACTGAGAGGATTGCCGGCGATGATGAGCCCTTTTCCGCTCTTGCCTTCAAAATTACAGCGGACCCCTATGTGGGAAAGCTTTGCTTTATCAGGGTTTACTCCGGCAAACTGATGTCAGGGAGTTACGTGTACAACTCCACAAAGGGCAGGATGGAAAGGATAGGCCGCATCTTGCGGATGCATGCCAACCACAGGGAAGAAACAGACGTGGCGTACGCCGGAGATATTATTGCTGCGGTAGGCCTGAAGGAAACGACCACCGGCGATACCCTGTGTGACGAAAAGCATCCTGTTCTCCTTGAATCCATGGAGTTCCCCGAGCCGGTGATATCCATAGCCATTGAGCCTAAGACAAAGGCCGACCAGGAGAAAATGGTCACTGCGCTGCAGAAGCTCTCGGAAGAGGACCCCACCTTCAAGAGCTACACCGATGCCGAAACCGGCCAGATTATAATATCGGGTATGGGCGAACTGCACCTTGAGATTATTGTAGACCGCCTTACCAGGGAGTTCGACGTTAAGGCAAACGTGGGCAGCCCGCAGGTGGCATACAAGGAAACCATAACCAAGGCCGTGAGGAGTGAAGGCAAGTTTATAAGGCAGACGGGCGGCCGCGGCCAGTACGGGCACTGCTGGCTTGAGATAGAGCCTAAAGAGCCCGGCGGAGGTTATGAGTTTGTCAACAAGATAGTAGGCGGGGTTATTCCCAAGGAGTACATTCCCGCCATTGACGCAGGCGTGCAGGACGCCATGAACAACGGTGTGCTCGGAGGCTATCAGGTTGTTGACGTGAAAGTGACGCTGGTGGACGGGTCTTACCACGAAGTGGATTCTTCGGAGATAGCGTTTAAGATTGCCGGTTCCATGGCTTTCAAAGAAGGGTGCAGAAAGGCGGATCCGGTGCTTTTGGAGCCGATAATGAAGGTAGATGTGCTGGTGCCTGAGGAATACATGGGCGACGTCATAGGAGACCTTAATTCCAGGAGAGGGCGGATAGAAGGTATGGAGCCCAGGTCCGGAGTTCAGGCCATAAGAGCCTATGTCCCGCTGGCTGAAATGTTCGGATATGCCACTGCCCTTCGTTCCAAGACCCAGGGCAGGGGTACATTCGTGATGCAGCCGAGCCACTTTGAACAGGTGCCGGAGAACCTGCAGAAAGCCATATTAAACGGCGAGATCTATAGGTAACTTAAGCTATTACCAGAAGGTTGAAAAGACAAGCCGGAGAGTATAAAATTATACTTAAACGGCACAGGACGCATGCAGGATAAACGGCTGGTTCCTGCTTGAGAATATCAGCAATAATTTTTTATGAGAAAAACTTGCTTAAAGGAGGAGATTTTTTAATGAGTAAGGCGAAATTTGAAAGAACGAAGCCCCATGTCAATATTGGCACAATCGGCCACGTAGACCATGGAAAGACAACCTTAACGGCAGCTATTACCAAGGTTCTTGCCATGGCCGGCAGGGCGCAGTTCACAACCTACGATCAGATTGACAAAGCTCCTGAGGAGAAAGAAAGAGGTATTACCATTAATACTGCCCACGTTGAGTATGAAACGGAAAAAAGGCACTATGCTCACGTTGACTGTCCCGGGCACGCCGACTACGTCAAGAACATGATAACCGGAGCTGCCCAGATGGACGGCGCCATCCTGGTGGTTTCAGCGGCAGACGGTGTTATGCCTCAGACAAGGGAGCACATTCTGCTGGCCCGCCAGGTAGACGTTCCTTACATTGTGGTATTCCTCAACAAGACCGATATGGTGGACGACGAAGAACTCATTGAACTGGTGGAAATGGACGTAAGGGAACTGCTCAACCAGTATGAATTCCCGGGCGATGATACGCCGATTATAAGGGGATCTGCTCTAAAAGCCCTTGAATCCGCTTCCAACGATGTTAATGCTCCTGAATACCAGTGCATACTTGAGCTCATGAATGAAGTGGACAGGTACATTGAAACGCCTCAGAGGGCAATAGACAAGCCCTTCATAATGCCCATTGAGGACGTATTCACAATAACCGGGCGCGGAACCGTTGTAACGGGCAGGGTTGAAAGAGGAAGCGTTAAGGTGGGAGACGAGGTCGAGATAGTCGGTTTGACGGACGCTCCCAGGAAGACCGTTGTAACCGGCGTTGAAATGTTCAGGAAGATCCTGGACCAGGGTGTTGCCGGTGACAACGTAGGCTGCCTCCTGAGGGGTATTCAGAGGAATGAGGTTGAAAGAGGACAGGTTCTGGCCAAGCCGGGAAGCATTAAGCCTCATACCCACTTCAAGGCCGAGGTCTACGTCCTGACCAAGGAGGAAGGCGGAAGGCACACTCCCTTCTTCACGGGTTACAGGCCCCAGTTCTACTTCAGAACCACTGACGTTACCGGTGTTGCCGAGTTGCCCGAAGGTGTTGAAATGTGCGTTCCCGGTGACCACATCACCATGACCATTAAGCTGATTACACCTATCGCCATGGAGGAAGGACTCAGGTTCGCTATCCGCGAAGGCGGTAAGACAGTAGGAGCCGGTACCGTTGTATCCATAATTGAGTAATTGGCCCTGAAGAAAATAAAAACCGATGCCCAGGCATCGGTTTTTATTTTCCCGGTTTTAGGAACCGGGGGACGCCAGCCTATAGCATATAGCTTCCAAAAATGGTATATTAGTGTTAAGAAAAGCACTTTCAAAACCAATGCCAGGGGGGCGGACAATGCTGAAAAACCCCTTGTTTTTGCTGCACAAGATATTTGAAAGCGCAGGTATTACAACTCTGCTCTATATAGTTTTTGCCCTGTTTCGTCCTTTGCTTTTTGAGACCTGCAACGGGTCCCGGGAATTTCTCATCATGCTGTTTTACTCTGTTTTAGGGCCTTTGTTTGGAGAGCTTTCCGTCAAACTGGGCAGGGGGAAATGGTCCACAAGGAGAAAACTGGTGACTTTTTTCTGGGTTCCCCTGGTTTTCGCGACAGCCGCTTATTTTCCCCTGGGGACAGGGAGGGCCGTTTTTGAAGCGCTGGTTGCGGCAGCGGTATTTATGGCCGGCATGGTGAACTATGATAAAAAGCTTAACTCCGGTGCCGTCTTTAAAACCGTGGTAGTCAGCGTGATGGCGACGATTTTCACCAACCAGTACATGTGGCTTTTCGGCGGACAATTATTCCCCCTTTACCTGTATATTTATTGTTCTGCGGCCATAGCCATTGTCTTATTGAACCAGGACAGGCTGGGCCGGGTTTTTATGCAGCAGAACAGGGAACTTCTGGGCTCGGCGCTGCCTATCCAGGTATACAACCTGCTGATAATATCCTTAGTGCTGGCCGCGGCGACGTTCCTATCCGGCTATCGAAGCTTAAAGAGGGTTCTGGAGGACATCTGGATAGCCCTGCAAAGGCGGTTCGCACAGGCCATAATATGGTTTGTGGGCTTTTTGGCCAGGGTCACCGGAGGGCGGGGAAAACTGCCTCAGCTGAAGGGAGAAGCTTCCCAGGGCCAACTGCCGGAACAGGGCGGTTGGATGACGCTTGCCAACATATTCCTTTTTATGGCGGCTGCCCTGGCGGCTGTTTTATTGTTCTTGTTCATATACCGTTGGGTTTCCAGGCTGTTAAAGTACCTGGCAGCCCTCCTGGCCGTGAAAGGCGCTGAAGGAGGAGCTGCGGAATTCACGGATGAAATTGAAAGGAAAGTGCCGGAGAGGGTAAAAACGGCAAGGGTGAAAACACGCCCGGGGAGAAGGAGCTTAAAATACCTGGACGGCATCAGGAATCCCGCCGAAAAGGTAAGGTATATGTATGCCCTGGCCCTGGAGGCCCTGGTTAAAATGGGTGTCCCCTTAAGAAGCTCCGATACCATCTGGGAAATAAAAAGGAAGTCCATGGCCGCCTGCGGCATAAATATGGACGACTTAAACAGGGTTTATGAGCCCGTAAGGTACGGGGAAAAACCCCCGGTTTTAAATGAGTTGAGCAGGGCATATAGTGTTTGTATGGATATATTGAGACGAGGGCATGATATGAGCGGGCGAAAATGAGGACCGGATTCCAATGAGGCTGAAAGCAGCGGGATAAGCCGGCCTCAGGCCCTTACCAGGATAAAACAATTGAAACTCCACCCCTTAGAAGTTATAATTGTAACAGCCGGCAGAGTCCCAAAAAGGGAGAAAGATTGGAAGATAACGAAACAGGGGAAAAACCTGTCTATTTTATTTGATTCACGCAGCTTATTCAAGGTAAGGGGATGGTCAAAATGTCTGAACCGAAAAAGTCGATAAAAAAACGGGTGCTGCCGCTTTTGCCTTTGAGAGGCCTTACCGTGTTCCCATATACCACCATACCTTTTGAAGTGGGCAGGGTTAAGTCTATAAAAGCCCTGGAAGAGGCTATGCTGAACGACCAACTCATTCTCCTGGTGACCCAGAAGGACGCCAGGGTGGAATCCCCGGGGAAGAACGATATATACAAGGTTGGGACCATCTCGAAAGTGAGGCAGCTTTTACAGCTGCCCGAAGACAATATCAGGGTCTTTGTGGAGGGAATTTCCCGGGCGGAAGTAGGAGAGATAATCCAGACCGAACCCTTTTTTAAAGCCGAGGCCATCGAAAAGCTGTACACGTATAACGACAGCGACGAGAGCGCCATTGAAATGGAGGCTTTAAGGAGGAGGGTGCTTTCGGCTTTTGAAGAATACGTCAGGTTAAGCAACAGGATACCGCCCGACATAGCCTTGTCGGTTATGTCCATTGAGGACCCGGGAAGGCTCGCTGACGATATTGCCCAGAACATTATGGTCAATGTGAACCTCAAGCAGGAAATCCTCAGCGAATTCAACCCTAAGAACAGGCTGGAAAAACTCCTGGTCATCCTTCTAAGAGAGGTAGATATCCTCGAGGTAGAGAAGAACATCAACATAAAAGTGCGAAAGCAGATCGACAAGATGCAGCGGGAGTACTACCTCAGGGAACAGCTCAAAGCAATCCAGAGCGAACTGGGGGACAAGGACGGGATAACCGCGGAGATCGAGGAATACAAGGAAAAGCTCAAGGCGGAGAAATTCCCCGAGGAAGTGGAGAAGAAAGTGCTTAAGGAGTTGGACAGGCTGGCCAAGATGCCTTCAGGCTCCGCTGAGGGAACAGTGGTAAGGACTTACCTGGACTGGATTTTCAGCCTTCCCTGGTGCAGGAAGACCGAAGAGGTGATTGACCTGGAAAGGGCAAGGGCTATACTGGACGAAGACCATTACGGCCTTGAAAAGGTAAAGGAAAGGATCATTGAGTATCTGGCAATAAGAAAGCTGAAAAATACTTTAAAGGGGCCTATCCTGTGCCTTGTGGGGCCTCCGGGAGTAGGCAAGACTTCCATTGCCAAATCCATCGCCAGGGCACTCAACCGCAATTACGTGAGGATGTCCCTTGGCGGCATAAAGGACGAGGCCGAAATCAGGGGGCACAGGAGGACATATGTGGGGTCAATGCCCGGAAGAATAATTGCGGCGTTAAAACAGGCGGGGTCCAATAACCCGCTGCTGCTCCTGGACGAAATTGACAAGATGAGCAGCGACTTTCGGGGCGACCCTGCGTCGGCCATGCTGGAAGTATTAGACGGTGAACAGAACTTCTCCTTTAGGGACCATTACCTTGAATTACCCTTTGACCTTTCGGATGTCATGTTTTTGACCACCGCCAATACCCTGGAGACAATACCCAGACCCCTGCTGGACAGGATGGAGGTTATACAGATATCGAGCTATACCGACGAAGAAAAAGTGAACATTGCCGCAAGGCACCTTGTGCCCAAGCAGATTGAATTCCACGGCCTCAAAAAGAGCAACTTAAAGATTGACGAATCCGCAATAAGGGACATTATTAACTATTACACCAGGGAAGCAGGGGTTAGGAACTTAGAGAGGGAAATTGCGTCAATTTGCAGAAAGACTGCCTGTAAACTGGTTTCGAAAAAAACGAAAACGGTAAAGGTTACTTCATCCAGCCTGGAGAAGTTTTTAGGACCTCACAAGTACAGGTACGACAAGGCCAACGAAAAAGATGAAGTGGGGGTTGCCACGGGATTGGCATGGACCCCCGTGGGAGGCGATACCCTCTCCATAGAGGTCACCCTGATGAAGGGCAGCGGGAAACTGGAACTGACCGGGCATCTGGGGGATGTGATGAAGGAGTCTGCCAAGGCCGCGGTGAGCTTCATCAGGTCGAAGGCACAACAGTTTGGCATAGATGAAAGGTTTTACGACAAGTATGATATACACATCCATGTACCGGAGGGCGCCATACCCAAAGATGGCCCGTCAGCCGGTATAACACTGGCAACGGCCATGGTGTCGGCTCTCACCGGCATACCGGTCAAAAAGAGCGTGGCCATGACCGGGGAAATTACCTTAAGGGGGAGAGTCCTTCCCATCGGCGGACTGAAGGAAAAGGTGCTGGCTGCCCACAGGGCGGGTATTAAGACAATAATATTCCCCCTGGAGAACAAAAAAGATGTGGAAGACATCCCGGAGAACATCAGGAAGCAGTTGAAGTTCGTATACGTGGAAAACATGGAAACGGTCCTGAATACAGCCCTTGCCGTAAAAAGAGAAATACACCTGGACAGGAGCGCAGGCACCGAAGAAAAAGAATTCAGCATTGTCCTGGACTCAACTGTCTCAGCCGAAAGCAGCAACGCGATACAAACCTCATAGAAATTGCCTGGCCGCATTTTACCTCCAAATTCCTTACAGGGAGTTGGGAGGTTTTTTATTTGACGGCGCCGCAGCTGTACCGGCATAGGGGCGGCAGGCCCCTGCTTCGGTTGGTTCAGCCAGGATGAGAAATCCCTTCCGGTCCTGAAAAATTTCGAATATATGGGGCGAATTATAAGAAAAATCATAATTCTTTCGAGTAAAAGCAGGAATTTTGACATGTTTTATCGAATAAGTGGTTGATATGGTGATTTAGTTCTATTACTATAGTACTATAAGGCAGGTGAAAAAGCAAAAAGCTTTCCTGTGGAGGTTGCCATGCATCAGTATGTTTTAACTGCTCTTGCTGTTATAATTCCTATGACGGTAGTCCTGTTTTACATATTCAAGAAGAAAAACCTGCTGGATCTAAAGCTAGCAGCGGCAACGGTCTTTGCGTCCTTAACCGTCTGTATTGTTGTACCTGTATCCTTTGCGGCGATGTTTGACGCTTTTTCCCGGAAAGGCGGTCTCATTTTTGGAATAGGGCTTACCTGCGCCATACTTTTATCGATTGTTATATATATTGCGCTCTTATTGTTCTTCGCGGTGCTGGTTTCGCTTTTCCCGAAAGTAAGCTCGAAAAAAGTCAGGGCTCTTTCGGAGAAGTTTCGGTTTTTTCATTCATTATTTTCCCGCATTTCAGATGCCGCAAAGAAAGCGAAGCTTTCTATTTCCAATGCCTTTGCAAGGAAAAATCCTGTTGACAGTGGGCAAATAACTGATAAAATGGGAGTAGAAAAACTTGCAGAAAAAGTAGATATTGTCAGTTCTGCGACTCCTGAGCAAGAGAATACCACAAACACTCTCGGATTCGACAAAGGGCTGCAGGAACGGGTCGAAGAGGAAGCTGAATACCGGCAGATATCCGCTGTTGAAGAGCAGGTTATGCCGGGAAATACGGCTGAGGCTGTAATTATTGACAGTGTGGAGGGTATGGAAGAAGATCAGGTACGGCCCCTCCTGGCCGAAGAAGAAGGAACAGCGAATTTGAGGGATGAAGCTCTTGTACTACAGGGAAGCGGTGTGTCTCAGCTTGCTTCCCGGAGACCGGCGGCGGAAGAGGCAGGACAGGAGGCGGGAGGGATTTTTTCCGACCCTGTGCCGCTTTCAGATGAGTTATATGACGGCCTGGGTGTAGATGAGTGTATTAACAAGGCCTTTGATTTAAAGGAAGCCAGGGACTTGGAAAGCGCAGTAACTTATTATTTGTGCGCTTTAAATAAGAACCCTGAAAGGGATGTCGCTTTCCTTATTGCGCTTGATGCCTGTGCAATCCTGAAAGAGCTTGGACGGCCTCAAATGGCTAAGAATATCATTGAAAAATTTAAAGCGAAATACGGTAATTTTTCCGATATATCTATTGGAGCCGAAATTGAGGATTATCTTTTTTAGATATAGGATATTGGCAATATGAGCCGGGAGTGAAAGGCGTTCATCTCGCAAAGGGGGATTTATGAATGAAAAAGCTGCAGGAGATCTTGGGACTTCCTGTAATCGACATCTCTGACGGGAATGAAGTCGGCACGGTCAAAGATGTCATCATAAATGCGGAGAAAGGCGCAATAGAGTTTTTTATTGTTTACTGCGAAGACATGGAGATTAACACTACGGTTATCCCCACCAGGGATGTGGTTGGCATTGGTGAATACGCTCTTACAATAGAGAACAGGGATGTAATAAGAGAAATCAGCACCGTTCCTGATGCCGTAAACATGCTGCAAAAAGAAGTCAAGGTAAAAGAAACGGGGATAATGACCAAAAAAGGCAGGCTGATAGGAAAGAGCGGAGACTTCTATGTGGATGAGGACAATCAGTGCAGGATATGCGCCCTGGAGTTTAAACCCCTGTCCTCCAAAGAAGAAATAAAGTATATCCCGAGAGAATGCGTGATTACCTTCGGGAAAAAAGTAATAGTGGTATCGGAAGACACGGAAGAAAAGACCGTCGGCCTTGAAAGCCAGATCCAGGTCCAAAGCGGAGAATATGACAACGGCGCCGGCGCGGCTGAAAGCACTCTGGCAGACCGTATGGAAAGTGTGTCAAGCCCGTCAGCCTTGACGGAAGATACCAAAGGGGACCTGGCGGAGGGCGGCGTATTTGAAGAGCAGCCTTTCCAGGCAAGCCAGCAGCAGAGTACACTGAGCCTGTTTGAACAAAGGCAGCGCCAGTACCTCATGGGCAGAAGGGCCACAAAGACAATTGTTGACCCGGAAGGCAATGTTATTATCCGGGAAGGTGAAGCTATCACCGGCGAAGCAATTGACGCCGCAAAGCTTCATGGCAAGCTGATTGAACTGGTTATGAACAACCAGGCTTAATTTAGGGCGAGAAGCCACTTATATTGTGCTTTTTAAAACCCGGAAGTATAAAACAGGAATCTGTTTTATACTTTTTAATTACAGGAAACATGTTTCTTAAGTGTTTTTCGAATTTTGGCAGTTTCAGTGGGATGTGTTGCAATTGAAAAAGGTTGTTCTCCTTGTTATGACCATACAGACTGTGTCCGCCATGGCGATAAGTCTTACCCTCATGTGTATTCTCCAGCGCTGGCAGATTTTTCAAAATATATACGTTGGGGATGTAAATGTAAGCGGGATGAACAGAGCCGAGGCAGTTGAGGCTTTAACATCCCGGTATAAGGAAACACTGGACGAAGGGTATTTCGTCCTGGACTGCGGAGAGGAAAAGCAATACGGTATTAAATATAAGGACATCGGCACCTCCATTGACCTTGACTCATCCCTAGACCAGGTGTACGGCATTTCCGGTCTTAAGGCCATTGTGGACAGCATTACCGATATTTTTAAACCCTCTGCCAGGTCTGTCCCTGTGCTTTTATCCTTCAACGAAGCAAAGCTTAAGAAAAAACTGTATGAGATTGCCGCCCTGCTCAATAGAGAGCCCGCCAATGCCCGGATAGCCCTTAAAAACGACACTATTGAGACAATAGCGGAAGTTACAGGGCGGAAACTGGATATGGACAGGGCCGTGGAAATAATAAAGGAAGAAGGCCTGTTGGATGAAGGACATGTGGTCTCCCTTTCCGGGGTTGATGACCCTGCCGTGATAACAGTTGCACCCGGCTGCACCCTGGAGGACTTGAGCCAGGTGGACGGGATAATAGCCGAGTGCAGAGGCACCATAGCCCGGGCGGACCTGATTGAGGACGCTAAAGAAGCCGCTTCGGCCATTGATAATGTATTTTTGCGGGAGGGGGAATCAGAAGGCGGGGGAGATGAATTCTCCTTTGCCCAATGTCTTGCTGCCTGGGACCAGGGGAGAAAAGAGGGCAGCGAAGGGTACAACCTGGTGGCTTCCTGCCTTTATAAAGCGGTGCTGAAAGCGCTGATTGACAGCTCCGCCATAAAAAGAACCCCTCCCAGGTCAATGACGGACTACATGGAACCGGGCTTTGATGTGGCAATATCCCAGGGAGAGGGCGATCTCTCCTTTAGGAACACTTTAAAAACTCCCCTGGTCATTGTGGCTGAAGTGAAAAACTCAAATATAAGGGTTGCCCTTGCGGGCAAAACTCAGGGGAAGGCCAGTGACGCAACACTGAAGTCGGAAGTTGTGCAAAGGTTTAGCCCGGGCCAGATTACTATTGTAAACCAGGAGTTAAATCAGGGAGAAAAAAGGGTTATAAACCCGGGCAGAGAGGGAGCGGAGATCCACACCTTCAGGCTGCTGCCGTCGGATAATGGGGATATAAAAAAGGAATTCCTCACCCGTGACAAATATGAGGCAATTCCCATGGTAATTGAGATAGGCTCCGGCAGGGACGGAATCCCAGGGAAGTAAAATTGGCGGAGTTCCGCTTAAAAATACTGGCTTAACACCTCAATGGCATTGCAGTCGATCAGTTTGGTCCCGTATTCATTGATGTAGCCTTCAAAGAAAGAAGGATGTGAAACCTTCCTGCCAAACTCATTTAACAAAAGCTCAAAAAGCCTGGGATTTGACACGGTAAGGCTGCTCTTGGTGAGCACCAGGTAGTAAGAGCCGTTGTGCTTGTATAATGTGCTTTCGCCACTATATATGGATGAAAGCTTTCCGCTCAAGGTGCACACGTCATCCAGGCTGTCAAAGGAGTAAATGGCCACCGTTGAAAATACCCTGCGGCCCTTTTTCTTGACCTTCAAATCGTTTTTCCTGTACTTATTCTTTATATATTTCTGAATGGACTCGAATTCCTCGTCTTCAACTTTCGTAATGGTTATTATAAACCCGTCGGTATAGTTGGGATCGGGTTCTATCATAAACTGCAGCTCACCGACGGGAGTTCCGAACTGATCTTCAACCTGTTCCATCATATCGAGAAGCAGCTCCTGGGCTGCGATGGTATTGGCGCTCAATGCGTCGAAATCTATGTTGCGCTCCTCCAGGTCGTCGATGGATATGGTTATTTTTATTTCAGTTTCACTTATTCTTTCAATTTTCATAGTCATCACCATTTCCTATCCATTGGTAATAAGCCTTTAGTCTTTCGTTCAGGCGGCGGATACGGGCCGGGAGGCCGGCAAAGTACCTGTGAGCCAGGCCCCGTCATTTTTTACTATACCTTTAATTGATATTATACTAATATAAACATTAAAAGAGAAGTATTAAATTTTTAACAATCGTCTGAGGCCTGTATGTTCTGACTTTCTTAAAATAGCACATTGTCATGAAATTGCCACTACATTATATTTATTCTATGCACAATAATATACAGGGATGCTGTTTTTGCCCATAGCTGAAGCATGAAAATGAGATTTGCCTTTCGCAAGGGTTACACAGATATTTGAAAAAATAGTTTCGCAAAAATAGAACTGAACAACGCAAACCAGCGATGATATGATAGTATCGGAA
>JAKOSZ010000159.1 GCA_029776555.1 Bacillota bacterium
GAACTTAAGAAGGAAAAGTCAATAAACCTGATGGTTATGGGAGAGGAAGAGCTCCGCGGCAAGCTAAGGGATGCCCAGATGGAAATCGGCTTCATAATTCCGGCGGGTTTCGGAGAGAGGATAGGGAAGGGCCTCACTCCGGAGATAAAGGTTATGAAACTGCCGCAATCGGTGGATTTTCCGGCCATAGAGTCCATCCTGGTAAGCGCCGTATGCCGGATGTACGTCGTCAACAACACCGAAAGCCTATTTGCGGCAAAACTCGAGGAGTACAAGATTCCGTTTAAGGAAATGGTTTTAAGAATCCTGGGGGAAGAAGTGAGAAAAGAGCTTGAAAAACCCCCTCTGGTTTCGGTAAACGCTTTAAGATACGAAGAGAAGTCGGTAGCCAGGGACTATGACACAAAGGCCTTAAGCTCTATTGGGATGGCCGTTGTGTTCGTCATGTTCACCCTCATCATAGGGACGGGAGACATACTGGAGGAGAAGAAAATTAACACCTGGTATAGACTCCGCGCAACACCCACAAGCCCGCGGCTGATGGTGGCCGGCAAAGTCCTGGGGGTCTTTGCGACCAGCTGGATTCAGCTTATTACGCTGATACTGTTTGGCAAGTTTGTATTTGGCGTGAACTGGGGTAGGTCACCGGCTGCCACCGTGGCAGTCATGAGTGTTTATCTTTTCTGTGTTATCTGCCTGGGAATGCTGCTGTCTTCCCTGGTGAGGACCAGCACCCAGCTGGAAGCCTTTTCGGCGGTTTTTATCATCACCACGTCAATGCTTGCCGGCTGCTACTGGCCCATAGAGATCATGCCGTCCTATATGCAGAAGCTGGCCGTTGTATTACCCCAGTACTGGGCTATGAGGGCATTAAACAGCCTGGTGGTGGGCGGAATGGGGTTTTCAGCGGTTACAAAACCGGTTTTCGTATTGCTGGCCATGGGAACGGCCTTCCTGCTTGTCAACGGGCTTAAAAGCAAACTCTGGCCAAGGGAAGCATAAAGAGAACAGGCAAAGGGTTTTCACCGCTTTGCCTGCAGCAGCAGCTGGCTGCACCATTTTTCCCGAAGTTTGGGTTTTTCAATCTTCCCGGTGGGATTTCTGGGCACATTGTCAAAGATGACTTTGCGGGGGCGCTTATACCTGGGAAGTGACTGGCAAAAGTCCAGCACCATTTCTTCTGTGAGGCTTCTGCCCGGTTTAAGCTCAACTATTGCTATAGGGACTTCCCCCAGCCGCCTGTCGGGCATTCCTATAACCGCAGCGTCTTTTATGTCCCCGTGGGTCTGGAGGAAATCCTCTATTTCCACAGGGAAGATGTTCTCGCCGCCGGATATTACAATGTCTTTCTTACGGTCAACAAGGTAAATAAAGCCGTCCCCGTCCTGTTTGGCCACGTCGCCGGTATGGAGCCATCCGTCCCTGAGGACGCGGCTGGTGGCTTCCGGGTTCTTGTAATAGCACTTCATGACGCCGGGACCCCTGACTACCAGCTCTCCTATCTGGCCCTGCGGCACCGGAGTTCCGTTGTCATCCACAATCCGGGCTTCCCAGTTAAAGCCCGGCAGACCTATTGCTCCAACTTTATGGATATTCTCGATTCCCAGATGGACGCAGCCGGGGCCGGTGGATTCGCTTAAGCCGTAGTTGGTGTCGTAAAGTTGGTCCGGGAAGTACTCCTTCCACCTGTGGATCAACACCGGGGGAACCGGTTGGGCGCCTATGTGCATAAGCCTCCACTGCTTTAGTTCGTAATCTTTAAGATTGACTGCCCCTCTTTCGATGGCATCGAGGATGTCCTGGGCCCATGGGACCAGGAGCCAGACGATGGTGGCTTTCTCCTCCGACACGGCTTCAAGTATCCATTCGGGTTTGACTCCCCTTAGGATAACAGCCCTGGACCCCACTATGAGGCTTCCAAACCAGTGCATTTTAGCCCCGGTGTGGTACAGGGGAGGTATGCACAGGAAATTGTCGCTGTGTTCCTGGAGGTGGTGGCGGTTTTCGGTGATGCAGGCCGACACCAGGTTTGCGTGGGTAAGAAGTATGGGTTTTGGGGTTCCGGTGGTGCCTGAGGTGAAGTAAAGCCCGGCATCGTCCCAGTCATTTACCGGTATGCCGGGGTCGCCGGCAGGGTACTTCTTAAGCAGGCTGTAGTAGCTTTCAGTTCTGTCGGGACAGTCTTCCCCCACGTATATACAGCATTTAAGCGTACCTGTAATATCCCTGATCTGTTCAACCCTTTCCTTAAACTCGGGGCCATACAATAAAACCTTGGCCTCGGCTGCCTCAAGGCACTTATGGATTTCCTGGGCTGTGAACCTGAAATTCAAAGGCACTGCCACGGCTCCGGACTTGAGAACGCCGAAGTATACCGGAAGCCATTCGAGACAGTTCATGAGAAGGATGGCCACCTTATCGTTTTGCTTTACGCCGCAGTCAATCAGGGCTTTTGCAAAAATATCCGCCATATTGTTAAACTCAAGCCAGGAAATCTCTTTTCTTGTGCCTGCGCCGGGATCCCGCTCAACAAGAGCAATCTCGTTGGGATACATACGGGCATTTCGGGAAAGCATTTCTGTAATTGGCATTAGAAAGAGTCGCCTCCATTCTACCGTGCTTCTGAGTATTTATTGATGGGATAGAAAAAGCGAGGACAGACAAATCCGACATTGTCCGGCTCCTTCGCCCAAGAAGACACTGCCTGCCTTCCTTCCGCTCTGCCAATCCCCAGTTACTAATATATTTTATTTGTCCCTTTCTTTTTTGTCAACCTTAGGGCCTTATGAGTTAACCTGTGCACTTCCTCTCTAACTCTGTAAAATCTCTTGTTGTCTTTAAAATTTTGAAAATTCCTTCCGCTAAAAAGAGGACTATCAATACTATCTGTCGAATATTAAACATGAGACCTCTGCTCTCCTTTCAGACTCCTTTCAGGGAGTTGTGGTTTTTTCACTTGGAGGCCTCATTTCTTCATCTTCCCTTTAAACTCCTCCAATCACCTACTAAAAGTTTACACTACCGCCTTATGCCTGTTTTGGCTTATCCCATTCCGCTTTTCTTGAATATGGGCGCTTGCTGCGTCCCGGACAATAGAATGGTTCCCATGTCTGGAAGAACTGTTCCCATGTCCGGAACCCAAGGGTACAGTTCCCTGTGTGTCCCGGGCAGAAAAACTGTCCTCATTGTCTATACAGATAAGAGAACCGTTTTCGGGTCTTTGGTCAATTGAAAAGGTAATTTCCACTTTGCAAAAGTAAATTCCACAGAAGCTGAATTGTTGGACAGGATCGGTGTTTTAACAGGTTGCAGATTAGTTTATTTTGATATATTTTTAGTGCTTTTCAGTCAGAAATAGGTTAAAATATGGCTTGGAGGGACAATGCC
>JAKOSZ010000160.1 GCA_029776555.1 Bacillota bacterium
AAGGCTTCGGAGGACGATCTCAACGCAGCCAAGAAGATAATTGATACAAGGCTAGAAAACGCAGGGGTCTTTGACAAGTATGTGAACGTTGACGAAACCAACGGGCGAATAATCGTAGAAATTCCTTACAGGCCCGGCGACAAGGACCAGAACCCCCATAAAACCCTGGAGGATATAGGAAAAACCGCCCTTCTCACGTTCCAGGAGGTGGACGAAGAGAAGTACGACGGATACCTGCCCGACGGCACCAGGAACTACCTCCCCACCGGGAAAATTATAGTGGAAGGAAAAGATGTTGAGGACGCCAGACCGCTCTACGACAGTACTACCGGCCGGATGGTGGTTTCACTGACGCTGAAGAAGGAAGGGGCTCAGAAGTTTGCCGAAGCCACCGAAAGGCTTGTGGAAAAACCTATCGCCATATACATGGATGAAATCCTCATTTCGGCTCCCATCGTAAATGAACCAATTCCCAGCGGAGAAGCTCAGATTACCCTGGGCGGCGGGGATGCCAACACCATCGCCGACAGGGCCAAAGAACTGGCTGATACCATAAGGGCGGGCGCCCTGCCTTTCAAGCTGGTGCCCTATCAGGTAAACTCAATAAGCCCCCTTCTCGGCGAAGGAGCCAAGGACATAACAGTTTACGCAGGTGTGGTTTCCTTCATACTGGTCTGTATGTTCATGCTGTTCTTTTACAGGCTTCCCGGCGTAGTGGCGGATATAGCCCTTTTTGGCCTGGTGGCGGCTCAGATTTTCGTCTTAAGCGCTTTCAAGATATCCCTAACCCTTCCGGGTATTGCGGGCATTATCCTCTCCGTAGGAATGGGAGTGGACTCCAACATAATCATATCCGAAAGGATAAGAGAGGAGTTGAGGAGCGGCAAGACCTTAAGGGCGGCCATAGATTCGGGATATAAAAGGGCCTTTGCCGCCATATTTGACGGCAACATAACCACCCTGATTACGGCCATTGTCCTTTACTTCCTTGGCACAGGGCCGGTGAAGGGCTTTGCGGTAACCCTGTTTATGGGCGTCATTTTGAGTTTCCTTACCGCCGTTACGGCTTCGAAAATTATGCTTGACATGATATCAGGTTTGGATCTGGCGAAACATCCCTGGCTTTACGGTGTCAAGCCTGAAAGGAGTAAAAGCGCATGATTGATTTTGTGGGAAAGTGGCGCATTTTCTTTGCCATATCTCTTTTAATGGTGCTGGTTGGGCTGGTTGGATTTATTGTAAACGGAGTGAAGCTGGATATTCAGTTTGAAGGCGGCACGGAAGTTGTCATTGAGATGAATGACGACAAGTTTGCCACCGCCGATGCGGAAGAACTGGCACAGGAGCTTTTGGGCAAGGAAGCAAAAGCCTTCAAATTGAAAACCTATAACCCTGAGAAGACCGATGACAACATATTTCTCCTCAAGCTGCAGATCTCCAGGAGCCAGGGGGTCCTCACCGGCGAAGAGCAGGATAAGCTCTTAAAGGCTTTAATTGACGACGAAAGGTTCAGCGTCAAAGAAGGCTCAACCCCCAGCATAAGAAACATACAGCCCTCCATAGGAGAGGAGCTGAGGAATAAAAGCATACTGGCGGTTGTGATATCTTCAATCCTTATTATCCTCTATATCTGGGTAAGGTTCAGGGCCATGTCGGGACTGTCCGCCGGCGTAACCGCGGTAATAGCCCTTCTCCATGACGCGGCTGCCATGTTTGCGGTATACACCGTCTTTAAAATACCCATAAATGAGCAGTTTATTGCGGCTGTATTAACCATACTGGGTTATTCGGTAAACGACACCATAATAATTTACGACCGCATAAGGGAAAACCTGGGGACCATGAAAAAATCAAGCCTTCCGGAACTGGTAAACAAGAGCATATCCCAGACCTTGAGCCGGTCAATAAACACGTCGGTTACGCTTATTATCTGCGTAATAGTGACATATGTGTTTGCCGCCGCGTACAACATTACTTCAATTAAAGAGTTTACCTTCCCGCTCATCGTAGGCTTAATAAGCGGCACATATTCGTCTTTGTTTATCGCGAGCCAGATCTGGGTAATGTGGAGCGAGCACAAGGCTAAGAAGAAAGCAGCCTTAAAAGCCGCAAAAGCGTAAATAAAAACCGGGGGTACCAATCAGAAAAGCGCCCCCGGTTTTACTATCCTCTTCCGAAAACGTAGTCAACAATCAAACTGCCTATTATTACCTCGGCCAGGATAGTGAAACTGGATTTTATTATGGAACCGGCGAGAAACTCCATGTATGAATCATAGCCTCTGGAGTAGCGGCTGACCACTATCAAAGCCCCGCCTAAAACAAGCAGCCCCAGACATAAAATTGCGCCAATTTTTATTACCTTTTTCGCTGAAGGGCTTACTTTACTCAATTCAGAGAATATTTTCTTAAACGAGTTTGACTTGTTTGCCTGCATGATTTTCCCCCTTTACGCCAGTCTTTTTTATGTTAACATGGCAACCGGCATATATCAACTAAAAAAGATTGCCAGAGCCCTAGCTTAAGCGGCGACAGGCTTAAGGCCTGTCCCGGCAGCCCCGGGCGGTTTTCCCTGAAAACTGCGGACCCGGAAATGGCGGAGAACAATTAATAATGAAAAATAAAGACCTAAGCGGTTAAGCAGCCGCGGTTACATTGGAGGGGGGCAGTTAAGTAAAGAACAATCCAGGAGCGCTTTACCCATTGTGCGGTGAAATATGAAACTTTTGTAAACTGCTATACGTCTAATATTATGACAATAACAAAACTGCTATAATATGGAACCATTTTTGACATATAAACCAAGCTTTTTACCGCACCAGTATACATATGACAACATATATCTACGGCCAAAAGAGACAATTTTGCCCCATGCTGTCGACTTACAGGAAGAAAGGTAGATTCTTGCGAAACTTTTTCATTTTGCTTGTCTTTCGCCTGTTGTATAATTTTCTTAGTTGAAGGGTATGGAAGGGGGGCTTTCAATGAACCGCTACTTAAGAAGGACGGTGAACCTGGACTGCAGTGATGAACCCAACGGCTTGACCAGGAAAATAGAGCTTAAGTACTATCTTGTTGAAAGCAGTGCGGTGGGAAACGGGGCCTCTTCTGAATGCAGTATTTACGGCATTGAGGTTGTTAAAAAGGAGAACGGGGTTGAAGAAGTGGGTCTGGTAAAAGACATTTGCTTAGACAGGGAAGAGGTTGCCGGCATTCTGGACAAGCTGGCTTTAAACACGGTAACGCCTGTATCTCTTCACTCGGTGCTGGAAGACCTGGTCAATGTCTAATGGTTCACCGGGATTGGCAGGGCTGACAGGCCCGATTTTCTTTTTTATTATATAATTAAGATAATAAAAGCAGGAGGTTTTCCATGAAGATAAGGGAAGAACAGGAGGCCTGGGAAGAGAAGTTTCTTTCTCCCCTGGCCCAGTTAAGCAAAAAATCCAAAGGGCGGGCAAGAGAAGAGGGGAAGTGCGAAATAAGGACCGATTACCAGAGGGACAGGGACAGGATTATTTACTGCAAGGCCTTCAGGAGGCTTAAGCACAAAACCCAGGTGTTCTTGTCTCCAGAGGGTGACCACTACAGAACCAGGCTGACCCATACCCTTGAGGTATCCCAGATAGCCAGGACCATTGCCCGGGCCTTGAGGCTTAACGAAGACCTTACCGAGGCCATCGCCCTGGGACATGACCTGGGGCATACACCTTTCGGCCATGCCGGCGAAAGGGTGCTGAACGAGATCTGTTCCTGCGGCTTTAAACACAATGAGCAGAGCTTAAGGGTGGTAGACATACTGGAGAAGGGAAGAGGGCTGAATCTAACCTGGGAAGTAAGGGACGGCATATTAAACCACACCGGCGGCTGCAAAGCTTCCACCCTGGAAGGACAGCTGATAAAGTATGCCGACAGGATTGCCTACATAAACCACGACATCGAGGACGCCATCAGGGGCAAAGTGATATCGGAAGAAGACCTGCCTAAAGAGTGTACGGCTTATTTAGGGGACAGTTCCAGTGAGAGAATAAACACCATGGTCACCGACGTGATCCGTTCAAGCAGGGACTCGGACACCATAAAAATGAGCGAGGGATGCCAGCAGGCCACCGACGAACTCAGGGAATTCCTCTTTAAGAACGTATACGTGGGTTCTGTGGCAAAGGAAGAGGAGGCAAAAGCCCGAAACCTTATAAGAGAACTATACAATGCTCTTAAGAACAACCCCGGCTTGCTGCCGGAGGAGTTCTCCAGGATGCTGGGGCAATATGACGCCGACAGGGTCGTGTGCGACTATATTGCCGGCATGACCGACAGATACGCCGTCAAGGTATTTTACTCCATATTTGTGCCCCAGTCGTGGGCATATTACTAAAAGCCCGTCAATAAAACTTAAGCGAAGAGGCATGGATTACAGGAAGAATCCCCGGGAAGAATACTGCCTGCTGAAAATAGCAGGGATTTTTCTTTTTACGGAGAAAAAAGTTAATGGTTTTCTTTTTCCACCAAGGGGAAATAATCTTAGAAAAGCTCCGTAAAAAAATCGTAAAAGCCATGGGTCCGGCTGTATTGGATAATGCAGCATGAATTGACAAAATAAGGGTCGCAAATTATTTGTACAGGAAGAAGGAATATTAAAAATAGTGTCGAACATCTATTTAATATGATGCTCAGTGGACAGTCCAAAAAGAAAACTGGCAAGGGGTGAGAGATGCCGTACGTTATTCCGGATGAGCTGGTTGAGGAAGTCAGGCTGAGTAACGATATAACGGAGGTTGTTTCCGAATATGTGAAACTTGAAAGAAGGGGCAAATACTTTTTTGGACTGTGTCCCTTTCACAGGGAAAAGACCCCTTCCTTTAGTGTTACCCCGGAAACGCAGATTTTTTATTGTTTTGGCTGCAATAAAGGCGGGGACGTGATCAAGTTCATAATGTATGCGGAAAACCTCAATTTCCTTGAGGCGGTAAGGTTTCTCGCCGACAGGGCCCATATCCCCATTCCTGAAGACAACA
>JAKOSZ010000161.1 GCA_029776555.1 Bacillota bacterium
AGGGTATGGACTCCCCAACCAGCTGGAGCATCCTGGCCTTAATTTCCTCCACCTCTTCGGCGGTCAGGGCCCTGTCCCCTATTACTTCACAGTAAAGCCCCTTGCTGATGGAGTGTTTAACCAGGACTTCCCTGCCGGGAAAGAGGTCATGCACCGCTTTTACCAGGATAAAGCAAAGGCTTCTCCTGTAAATGCGCATCCCGTCTTCCTGGGATATGTCTACGAACTCTATTCTGCACGGCTTTTCTATGGCAAAGGTGAGCTCCTTTATGTCGTTGTTTACCCTGGCGGCCACAATCCTGGCTTTGTAAAGCTTTTTAAAGCTTTCCGCCAGCTTCATAAGGGTGGTCCCTTTGGGCACCTCCATTTTTTTGCCGTTGGGGGGAACGACTACTGCTATTTTTTCTAGCCGGGGGTTTTTCAATTTTATACCTCCTCTTTGCCGCACTCACATTTTCCCGCGGCCTGGCCCCGCCGGAACGAAGCTAATCGAAAACTCTTTACGGTCTTTTTAAGGTGCGCCCCAAAATCACCTTCAGTAATTTGTAAGCGGTCTTAACGGAATTTACTCCCAGCCTTTCCAAAAAGCCTTCTCAAGGGTTTTGCCTTCATACCGGCTGAGCAAGGTCAGACCTTCTTACCTATATTCTAATACATATGTCGAAAAGCTGCCAGATACCCCGGTCAATAGAAGCAATTGGAACAAAGCTTTACCGGTGCTCAATGGCAGCCTGGTTTTTAACAGCTGATGTGCGGCCTTCCCCGGGGCATTTTACAGCCTGATGTCCCTTTCCCCGGCTTCAAGCCTTTTCATGGATTCCTGCAAAAAGCTCCTGATATTGTCGTCTTCAATCCCCTTCATGCATTTTTCGATAGCCTTTTCTCCCGCCCCCTTTGTCTCCGGGGTGGCATAGTCCAGAAGGTACTCTTTTAGCGTCAGGATGGCGTTGGGCATGCAGAAGTTGTGGACAAAGCTGGACTTGGCCGCATCCATGAAGTCCTCCCCGGTCCTGCCAGCCCGGTAACAGGCCGTGCAGAAAGACGGTATGTTGTCCATTTCGCAGGTTTCCCTTACCACGTCATCCAAAGAACGGGTGTCCCCTATCTGGAACTGTTCCTTCTCAGGGAGCAGGTTCCCCTTTGATTTTTTATACCCTCCCACTCCAATCCTCGTGCCTGCGTCTATCTGCGTCACTCCCACGGGAATTACCTCCCTTCGCACCTCAGGCCTTTCCCGGGCCGTAAGGATAAGGCCGGTGTAGGGCACTGAAAGCCTTAAGACGGCCACCAGCTTTTTAAAGTCCTCATCGCTTACGGCATACCTTGGATTTGAGGCAAAGGGGGTGCCTATGGCAGGTTCTATCCGGGGGAAGGAGATGGTGTGGGGGCCTACCCCGTTATATTTCTCTTCCAGGTGTATGGTGTGATACAGAAGGCCCATGGCCTCAAACCTCCAGTCGTAAAGGCCGAAAAGGGCCCCGATGGCCACATCGTCCACGCCTGCGTCCTGGGCCCTGTCCTGGGAATACAGCCGCCACCTGTAGTGAGACTTTATGGTGCCGTGGGGGTGAACCTCCTGGTAGGTCTTGTGGTGGTAGGTCTCCTGGAACACCTGGTAAGTGCCGATTCCAACCTCCTTAAGCTTTTTAAGCTCATCCCTTGACAGGGGGGCACAGTTTATGTTGGCCCTCCGGATCTCTCCATTGCCCACCTTGGTGCTGTAAACCCTTTTTATGCTCTCGCAGATAAAGTCAATGTCAGTCTCCGGGGATTCGCCGTAAACCAGTACGGTCCTCTTCTGCCCCTCGCTGATCATCACCCTTACTTCCTCTTCAATCTCATCCAGGCTCAGTGTCTTCCGCTCCACAAGGCGGTTCTCCCGCCTGAAACCGCAGTACTTGCAATTGTTGGCGCACTTGTTGCTTATATAAAGCGGGGCGAAAAAGACGATCCGGTCGCCGTAAACCTCTCTCTTGAGCTTGTTTGCCAGGGCACACATCTCTTCAATGGTATCCCGGTCCTTGTTCTGTATCAGTATGGCCATCTCTTCCGGGTCCAGCCTCACCTTCTTTTCGGCTTTGTCAAGCACTGCCCTGACATCGGCCTTTGAAGGCTTTTCCCATTTGTTGAGCTGTCCCCAGATTTTCTCGTCGTCTATAAAGTCCTTATCCATCATGTCGTACTCTTTGAACTCTTCCTTATACTTCTCGTAAAAACTCACGACCCAGTCCCCCCTGTGATTTCATTTTTAAAAGGCTTCAGCGCCCTTTCCAGGATTCCGTTTAAATAAGCCAGCAGTATGCCGTAATTGGTCATCGGGACCCCCCAGCGGTTGGAATGGTCCTGGCGGTACTCCACCTCCCTGGGATTCAGCATGCAGGCCCCGCAGTGCACCACAAGGCTGTAGCGGGAAAGGTCTTCCTGGAAGAATCCCCCCGATACATGGTGGAAAAACAGTTTCTTACCGGTTTTCTCCATGAGCATCCGCGGTATTTTCACCGTGCCGATGTCGTCGTCCCTGCGGTGGTGGGTGCAGCCTTCGGCCATAAGTATCTCGTCACCGTCCTTCAGGCCTTTCACCGCCTCTAAAGCCCGGTAGAACCTTTTCAAATCCCCTTTCCGCCTGGCAAAGATGATGGAAAAAGAGGTCAGCGGCAGCTCCGGCGGAACTATGGAACTCACCCTGCCAAAGGCCTGGGAGTCGGTAATGACCAGGGAAGGAGGGCTTTTGAGGCTTTCAAGGGCGGTTTTAAGCTCGCTGTCCTTCACCACCATCGCCATGGCATTGTGGTCAAGTATGTCCCTCAAAACCTGCTGCTGGGGCAGGATAAGCCTTCCCTTGGGCGCGCTGCTGTCAATGGGCGTCACCAAAACCACCAGGTCGCCGGCCTTTACCAGCCCGTCAACCAGGTGCAGCCCCCCGTCGTCATTTCCTTTAAGCCTGATGAGGGCTGTTATCAAATCATCTATGCCTTCTTCGGTGAGCGTCGAGGTTTTCACCACGGGCACGCCATCCGGGATGCCGTTTCCACCGTCAATCCCTTCCGAAGCTTTGTCACGCTTGTTTATCACCGCCACGAAGGGGATCCCTCTCTCCCTGAAGGCCGAGGCCGGCACCTCTTCCGGCGGCCCCCACTTCTGCCCCCATTCCAGCACGATTATCCCCAGATCGGTCTTGTGAAGCACCTCCAAGGCCTTTTTTATCCTGAGTTCTCCCAGCTCCCCTTCGTCATCAAGCCCCGGCGTGTCAATGAAGACCACCGGCCCTAAAGGGAGCACCTCCATGGTCTTGTACACCGGATCGGTGGTGGTGCCCGGTAGGTCGGAGACCACCGCCACCTTCTGGTGGGTAATGGCGTTTATGAGGCTTGATTTTCCTGTGTTTCTCCGGCCGAAAATGGCTATGTGGAGCCGGTCCCCCCTGGGAGTTTCGTTCATGGTCCAGACCACCTCTTAAACATAAAGCAGAAGTTTTACTTCCTGTATCCCTGCTCCTGCCGGCAGGCTTCCGGCAGAGAAGCTGCCTGGTCAATTGGGCTTAAGCTTGCAAGCCCCTTCCCGCCGGCAGGTTTGATAAAAAGAGCCAACCCGGTAAGCCGGGCGTGCCAGGGAAGCAGGCTTTCCGCCGGCAGGCTGATATGAAAAGAGCCCTCCGCCGGAACTTAGAAAACTCCGGCGGAGGGCTTTAATTCCTCCTCACCTTCCGTCTCCTCCGTCCCGGACAACTCCTCGACGTCGGAATATTGGCTTTTGCCTTTCCTTCTCAAGCGTAAGCTCTTGAAGTCAAGGGCTCTGCCGGGTATTTACCCGGAATCGCTCTTCTTAATCATTTTACGCCTAACTTTGTTAAAATGTCAACAATCATTTCTCCAACGGGACCTTACCCCGTAAAGCCGCCTGTTCCTCGTCCTGATCAATATTCGGGCGCGTCACCCCAGTCGGGAATATCCAGCAGTTCCCCGTCCCTCATGGCAGATTTATGGGCCATTACACCGGCAGCCATGTAACGGGCCGCGTCCCAGGCAGTGATAGCCGGCTGCCTGTTATGGGCTATGGCGTCCACAAACTCATGAACCAGGTAGGCGTGGGAACCGCCATGGCCTCCCAGCATTTTCTCTTCGTCGCCATAGAAGGCCATAAAGGCTTTGTACACTTCTTCCGGCAGCGGGTCCCGCATTTCCTTCACGGTCAAAGGCGTTATTACCCCCTTGTCCCTCCAAGTGAAATCCACGTATGAGCCATCGGTGCCGTACAAGCTGAAAGTCTCCAGCTCAGGATGGCCCACCTGGCGGTACTCCTTGATCAGCATGGTTGTACCGTTGCTCATCCTGAACAGGGCGGTCTCGTTGTTATGTACCAACCTGGGGGCGTCTTTGTCGGCGTTGTATCCCCAGGCGGACACTTTCACCGCGTGGGC
>JAKOSZ010000162.1 GCA_029776555.1 Bacillota bacterium
ACACTACCGTAAATAAGGCTTTTCTGAAACATGGCATATTCTTCATTAAAAAAACCATATAAATATGGCCTCTTATTCCCCTGCCGCTTTATGTCAACTTCACCGCAAACCCTATTACTTGTTCATATCCACAAAGGTCCTCTCGCCGGGTTTTAACATGCCCAGCTCCTTCCTTGCCACCTCTTCAATGTACTCATCCGTGTTTACAATCTCAATCCGTCTCTTTAAATCCTCGTTCAGCTGCTTCTCTTCTTCCAGGGTATCTTCAATCTGGTTTATCTCTTCAACTTTTGCGACTATCATTTGCTGCTGGTCGGCAATAATGAAGGAAAAATAAAGGAATGCCCCTATGAGTACCAGCATACCCAGTTTTGACTTTTTCCTTTTGTTTTTCACCTAAAAGGCCCTCCTCTGCGGCATTTCGCCTTAAAAAGCCCTCCCTGGCAAATATGCCGACCTTCTTTTGTATAGTAATTTATCTATTCTACACGTTTAAGGAATGTCCTTCCTTTGCTAAACTTTTTTTATCAAGTTTTTCATCATTTTTTTCCATATCCTGCCCCTTGCCATATAGCCTTTCTGTATGGATACGGCTCTCCTGCCGGCCTTTATCAGGCTTCTCAGCAAAAACCCGCACGGAATCCTCAGGATTTTAAACAAAAAATAAAAGGGCCAGGAAGAAACCCTCCACACTACTCTCAGCACCCTGCGCAGCAAATTCACAAGGGTTAAGAAAACACTCATGACTATCCTGCTCAAGGTTAAAGCGTACAGTATTGCCCCCATTGCCGCCCCTAAAAAGATATAGCCCCTGACTTCCCCTTCGTTGCTGTAATACACAACAACCAGCATAAAGACGGCGGCAGCTACCCAGTAAAGGAAATCCTCAATTTGCACAACAAAGCTCGCCGCCTTTACCGTTCTCCTTCTCACCCGAAGCAGGTCGTAAAAGAAGGCCATGACCATACCGCTTAGAACTGACCAGAAAAAGGTATATGCCTGGTTATCTACCGAAATTGTCAACCTCTATCACTAACCTTTACTAAGCTCTATTCCCCGGGGAATAGAACTTCTGCCTATTTAAACATCCTTCCGAAGAAGCCCAGTCCCTTTGACTTGGTGTCCCTGTCCGTGTACTCGCAGCTTATTATTTCACCCTCTATGATAAGCTCGGAGTTGTCCAAGTTCAGCCTGTTAATGCGAAGGTCAATTCCCCTTACGATGAGCTCGCCCAGCTCCGTGTCCACAATAACGCTTTCATTGTTAAAGCTGTCCACGTCTATTACACCGGATATACTGAGTTTCTCTCTGTTTTCCAGTATAAGGTTTTGCACCTTCGGTCTTCCGACGGTCTTTTTCTCCTCAGCCATTTTCCTTCCCCCTGTCTTTTGGCTCCTATAAGAGTAGTCCCGTAAAGATATTTATGCGCGTCCAGGCAAAAAAATAACCCCCGGTCCTTTTACCGGGAGTTCCTGATTGCCGGGACTCGGCATAGTTTTTCTTAAAATCACTTCACTATATACATTTCCTTCGCTTCGGATTTGGTCACGTGCTCAGCCAGCGATGTCACTTCAACCCTTGTGGTGCCGCTTCCAAACTGTATTTCGATTATGTCTCCCACCTTCACCGGAGAACTGGGCTTGGCAACCTTGCCGTTAATCATAACCCTTCCGTTTTCGCAGGCTTCGCAAGCCAACGTCCTCCGTTTGATAAGCCTGGAGACTTTCAGGTACTTGTCAATCCTCACGCCATTTCCCCCTTTGACCCCCGCTGCCGAAGTCTGGCCTCTCTCATGCATTATATTACAGGCTTAATGCATTCCGCAATTTTTACAGCACTGTCATTTGTTTATTATCTCTTCAAAATGTTTGCCTTGGTATCTATACCCCTTTTGTCAGCCGCTTATCAGCCGCGGCAAAAAACACCGGGGGCAACAGTGCTTCGACTTAAGCGAAACAGCGGCAATAAACCGGAATGCCCTTTTTCCGTCACTCGTTAATGCTGTCTTTCAGTGCTTTACCTCCCCTGAAAATTGGCACTCTTGATGCGGGAATGGTGATTTCCTCTCCGGTCTGGGGATTCATACCCTTACGGGCGGCCCTTTCCCTGACTTCAAAGGAACCGAAACCCACCAGCTGCACCTTTTCCCCCCTGGTCAGAGCTTCCTGTATGCTTTCTATCATGGCATTCAACGCTCTCTCCGCATCCTTCCTGGACATGTCGCTTTTACTGGCAATGCTCGCCACAAGATCCGCCTTATTCATTGTAACTCCTCCTTTAACCCTTTTGACTTAATACCAGCCTCTAAAAAGAAGTGTTATTGCCAGGTTCACAGCTCTTTGCCTTATTCCACAGCCCATCCATTTCCTGAAGGCTCATATCTTCCAGCTTCCTGCCCATCTTTGCGCTCTCTTCCTCTATGTATTCAAACCTCTTTATGAATTTGTCAATTGTTCCTGTCAGGGCAAGCTCCGGATGAACATTCAGGAACCTGGACAGGTTGACAATGGCAAAAAGCACGTCTCCCAGCTCATCAGTTATTCTTTCCATATTTTCACTTCTATATACATCCTTAAGCTCCTTTATTTCCTCTTCAACCTTGTCAAAAACGTCATGTATATTGTCCCAGTCAAAGCCTACCTCGGCAGCCTTCTGCTGGACCTTGTAGCTCCTCATCAAGGCTGGGAGGTTCTTGGGCACGTCCCTGAGCACGCCGGTCTGAGTTTTAATGGCCTTTTCCTTTTTCTTTAAGGCTTCCCAGTTTTCCAGCACCTCTTCAGGGGATTCAACCTTTTCCCCGCCGAAAACATGGGGATGCCTGAAAATAAGCTTTTTGCATATTCTGTCAATGACATCGTCCATGCTGAAAGTGCCCTCCTCCTGGCCTATCCGCCCGTGGAAAACTATCTGCAGGAGAAGGTCACCCAGTTCTTCGGCCAGCCTGTCCCTGTCCTTTAAGTCAATGGCTTCCAGGACCTCGTAGGTTTCCTCGATAAGGTATCTCTTAAGACTCTCATGGGTCTGCTGCCGGTCCCAGGGACAGCCGTTTTCACTTCTTAAAGCCGCCATGATTTCAACCAGGTCCTTAAACTCGTACCGTTTCTTCAGCAAAAAAACACCCCCATGTCGGACAATCTTCTTAAATATTAAAATATATGTTGGACAATCTTCTTATAAATATTAATATATTCCAGGGCATAAATAAAGGGCTAATTTGACATATGAACAACTGGCAAATTAACCCTTTCTTCCGGGCATTAAATCCGGCGGGGGCTTACTGACAGTTTATAGTTTCTTCTCTCCGCCTCCTACCTACTCCACCGGGACAACAGACTCCGCATCCAGTCGTACACGTCCATGGAATACACGGACTGTAAGTTTTCGTTGGTCAGCACATCGGCGGTTTTGCCCCAGGCTACCACCCTGCCCTTGTCCAGTAATAAGGCGTCCGTCCCGTAAGCCCAGGCGTGGTTTAAGTCATGCATTACGGATATCACCGCTCGCCCGTTTTCCCCGACCCAGCGGCGTATAAGCTCAAGCATCTGTTTCTGGTACACCAGGTCCAGGTGGTTCATGGGTTCATCCAGTATTAAAAGCCTGGGGTCCTGGGCAAACACCTGGGCCAGGAAGGTCCTCTGGAGCTCGCCTCCCGACAGCGTCAACACCGATTTCCCGCGGAAGGGCTTCATGCCGGTAACCTCAAGGGCTTCTTCGATTTTTGCTTCGTCATCGTCACTTCTCCCGGAAAAAATGCTGGAGGAGTAAGCATAACGCCCAAGCCTCACCACCTCTTCCACGGTGAAGGAGTAGCTGACGAAGCGCCTCTGGCTTAACACTCCGACCTTTCTTGCAAGCTCCGACGGTTTTAATCCGGCCAGGTCCTTCCCGCTAAAGTAAACGCTCCCCCTGTAGGGGACGCCCTGGGATATGGCGTTGACGATGGTGGACTTGCCGGCGCCGTTGGGGCCGACGATCATCAGCCACTGTTTTTCCCCAAGGGAGAAGCTGACGTTATTTACAACCGTATGGCTGCCAAAACTGACAGTAAGGTTTTTCACTTCAAGCATATCTCACTTGGCCTTTCTTGAAGAATAAAATATGTAAACAAACACCACGGAGCCAATGAAGGAGGTCACAACTCCGATGGGAATCTCCAGGGGTTTCAGCATTGTGCGTCCCAAAAGGTCGGCCAGCATCAGGAAAACTGCCCCGGAAAAAAGTGACGCGGGAAGCAGCCGTTTATGGTTGGGTCCCGCCAGCATGCGGACCATGTGGGGAATTACCAGCCCCACAAATCCGACAGTGCCGCTGATCGACACGCACACGCTTATAAGGGCGGATACGGATATAAGCACCACCAGCTTGACCTTCCTGACATTTACCCCTACATGGCGCGCATTGTCTTCGCCTATGGCAAAGGCGTTGAGCTCCCGGGAATAGAGCAGGATGGCAGTGCCGAAAACCAGCAGCGCCGCAAACACCACAATCGCATTGACGTAGTTGCTGCCGGCAAAGGAGCCCATGGTCCAAAACATTATGGATCTGATCCTCTCCCCGGCAAAGACAACGATGAGGCTCATGATGCTGTTGGCGAACATGGTGAATATTACGCCCATGAGTATGATCGTGTTGGTGGAAAGAGAGCAGTCCAGCCTGTATGTTATGGAGAGGATGAAAACCAGGGACAAAAACGCAAACAGCATGGCCATAGCCATAGTCCCCGCCAGCGCGAACCCGGGCACGTATATGCCGAAGGCAATGGCAATTACCGCGCCCAGGGCTGCTCCGGAGGACACGCCCAGGGTATAGCCGTCGGCCAGCGGGTTGCGCAGGAGCCCCTGCATGGCTCCGCCGCAAAGGGACAGGGCCCCACCTGCAAGGGCCACGCAGAGTACCCGGGGCAGCCGCACCAGTATAATGATGGACCATGGAATGTCCTCCGGCATCGGAAGGTCAAAAACTGTGTTCCATATGGCCGTAAAGGTATCCTTTACCGGTATGTTTACACTGCCTGCGCATATGCAAAGCACCATTACGGTCATCATGGCAGCAGCAAACAAAATGTATGCAACGGGCTTAAAGCCTTCGGGTCTTTTACTCATAGCTTCTCCTTAAAGGCAGAATGGTAGTTGTGCCCTGTCTTACCGGGCCTTGTTTTCATAAATGAAGCTGTAAATTGTCCTGGCCACATCGGCAAGGCGCGGGGCCGGCCTGGAGATTTGGTCCGGGTCCACATTCAGTATCGCCCTGTTCTTGATTGCCTTCATATCCTGCCATCCATCGCGTCCAAGGATTTCCTCCACAGGGGTGGGCCCGCTGCCGGAGTAAACCTCCGTTGTAACGATATAGTCGGGATTTCGCTGGATGACCTGCTCCTGGGACACCTCGGCCCAACCGTTGACATCGGCAAAGGCGTTCTCCATGTCCAGCAGGGTGGCCAGCTCGTCCATGAAAGTACCCTTGCCGGCAGTCCACAGCCCGTACTTGAGGGGTGAAACCTCGAAGTAGATGGTCTTTTTGTCCCCGCTGGCCTTTTCCTGCAACTTGGATGAAATCTCGGCAAAGGTTTCTTTCATGCCGTCAATAACCTCTGCTGCCTCCTTGTCTTTTCCGACAATGGAGCCGATGAGCCCAATGGCCTCATAAACTCCTTCAATATTCTGCGCGTCGGTAACAACAACCTTAATACCCGCCTTTTCAAGGGCGTCCACCTGTTCCTTGCTCTGGGCCATTTTTGTCATCAGGACCACCTGCGGGTTAAGGGACATAATCTGCTCCAGGTTAGTCTCAGCGCCGGACTGTACGCTGGGCACCTTTTGAACCTCTTCGGGATAATTGCAGTACTGGCCGCGGCCGACCAGGGTCTTGCCCGCGCCGACGGCAAACAGGATCTCACACTCGGCGGCAGTGAGGGCAACTATTCTCTCCGCCGGTTTATCCAGGCTGATTTTCCGTCCCGCCATATCCGTCACTTCAATAGCGGTGGATTCCTGCTTTTTCTCCGTAACTTTTTTAGCTCCCCCGCATCCTGCCGCAAGAACCGTCACCATGACTAACACCAAAAGAACTGCCGCATGCCTTAAATACCTCATAACACTACTCCTTTCCTTAGGATACTTAAAATTGATGGGTCAAAAGGAGCAGAAAAAAAGCTGCTCCCCCCCTAAGATTGAGGAGCAACTCAAAATGCTGAATAAAGCCATGCCTGATATAAGCAAGGCCTTCCTTATATCACTCAACCCCAGGAGTTTCATCCAATGTGTAAACAGGTCTCCCGACTTGGCCTCTTCCTACTCTGGCGTCTTCCCATCTTACGACAGTGACTTTATGCCATTTCGTCCGCTTCACGGTTACTGGGATAGTCCGGAAATCTCATCCGAGTTCCCTCGGCATCCTTTGGATGCCGGCACTTCAGGTGCGGATACACATGTTATTCATTTTGCATAGTGTAGCATGTCCATAAGGGTTTGTCAATACAGGAAGGCCTTATCCTTTTCATTGAGAAATGTCCTTTAAAATCGGTCAGGGAACACTTCCGCCGGGCAAGAGACAGCCTGAAGAAGGAAACGTCCACTTCATGTGGTCATCGGTTAATGGTATTAATTGCCAAAACGGGACAAGGAACCTGTCCCCTTGTCCCAAAATGGCAGGAAATAGTAAAAAGGGACAAGGAACCTGTCCCCTTATTGCTCCATTTGTTTCCCCAGGAAACCTGCCGCCGATTGGGCAAGCTTGATTTCCACTTCGCCCATCTGGGCGTTAGGATCGGTTGAAAGCAGCAACACCGCGCCTATAGGATCGCCTTCCGAGATAATAGGTGAAATAACCTGAGCCGTGTACTTCTTATCGGCGCTTTCATCCATTATTATGGATATGGCTCTGTCCTCAGGAGATTTTACAACAAGGGTTGCCTTTTCTTCGATAACCCTCTCAAGGTCGGCGCTCAGCGGCTTTTCAAGATACTCTCTCCTGGAAGCCCCTGAAACCGCTATTATGGTATCCTTATCGGATATGCAGGTAATATGTCCGACGGTCCTGTGAAGGGACTCGGCATATTGAGCGGCAAAGTCACTCAGCTCTCCAATGGGAGAGTATTTTTTAAGAATGATCTCACCCTCTTTATCGGTAAATATCTCAAGGGGGTCTCCTTCTCTTATCCTTAAAGTCCGCCTTATCTCCTTCGGTATAACGATCCTTCCGAGATCGTCTATCCTCCTTACTATTCCGGTAGCTTTCATCGTTTTTACCTCCTTAAGAGTAAATTTTGTAAGGAAACCTGCTGCGATTTGACCCGGGAAAATCTGAACGCTTTTATTCCCTGAATCCGTTTTGCGAAATTTCTTTATCCTTAGTATTGATTCTTTCATAAAGTTTTATACATTACAGGTGAATTATGATTATTTTAAAGCTTTTTTCATAAAACAACAAAAAAACCGGCTTTAAGCCGGTTCACCTTAAACCGAAAGGTTATATCGGTTCTGTTTATTGTCCCATTACAGTTTTATGGAATTATAAACTTTTTCGTTCTTTTCAAGTTTGTACTTACTTTCTTCCACCCACTTCTGCAGGTATTCGGTAAAATATTTCATGTTCTGCAGGTAAGCCCTGAGCTGTTCCTTTAACTCCTCAAAGGTGGTCCTCTTTTCAAGTTTGACCACATGATAGCCAAACTCGGTCCTAATGACATCCACGTCGCCGACTTCGGCTTTGAAAGCCCATTCGGGGAACTCTTCCACAAGCCTGTCGTTGCTGGTGAGCAGCTGCCCGGTTATGCTGAAGGTAAACACGCCCTTGTTTTCGATTTTTGAAGGGTCTTCGGAAAACTCCTCCACCAGGTCTTCCATTTTCTCTCCTGCCTTAATCCTGTTCAAAACATCGTTGGCCTTGTTCTCCGCCTCTTTTACCTTTTCCTCGGGAAGGTCTTTGCCTTCGTCATCCATTGTCCTGAAAAGGATATGCCTTACCGAAACATAGTCATACTCGTCTTTCTTGCTCTCATACTCTTTTTTCAGTTCTTCATCGCTGAAATTGATATTTTCCAGCTGCGACGCCCTGAACTTCTCGGTTATGACGTTATCCATAAAGAATTTCTCGTAATCCCCCAAGGTTACCCCGTAAATGTCTCTTAACATTTTGTTGGCTTCCGACCTGCCGCCCCAGCTTTCTATCTGGGCGTCAAGGTCCTCTCTTACCTGCTTTTTCTCTTCATTTGTCAGCTTAATCCCGCTCTCCTGCGCTTTAATCAGCTCCACCTTGTACTCGTGAGCCCTTTCAAGGGCCGACTGCTTTACAAAGTCCCCTATGGTACCCTCGTCCAGCTTGGCGTCCCAGTCCGTAATACCCATCATTTCTGAAAACTGAGCCTTTGTAACGCCAAGGATTATCTTGAAT
>JAKOSZ010000163.1 GCA_029776555.1 Bacillota bacterium
CCAGGAGCACAGCTTGCAGGTGGCCATGATAGCCCACGCCCTGGCCGTAATAAAAAACAAACTGTACGGCGGGAACTTAAACCCCGACAGGGCTGCGGTGCTGGGCATATTTCACGACTGCAACGAGACCATTACGGGGGACATGCCCACCCCTGTGAAGTACTTTAACCCGGAAATCAGCATCGCTTACAGAGGGGTAGAGGACGTTGCCAGGAGGAAGCTTCTGTCCATGCTCCCGAAAGAGCTTGCCGGCGAATATGAAGTTGTGGTGTTCGGCGATAACACCGAGCCGGAGCTCTGGAAGATTGTCAAAGCCGCCGACAGGATTTCGGCATACATTAAGTGCATGGAGGAAGAGAAGGCCGGAAACAGGGAGTTTAAAAAGGCAGGAGAGGCAATACTAAAGAGCATAGAGGCCATTGACCTCCCGGAAGTTAAGTATTTTATGGACAAGTTCCTCCCCAGCTTTGGCCTGTCCCTTGACGAACTGGATTAAGTGGTTTTATAAGGATTGGCAAACAACCTACACTAACTTTCACATTCTCCCCCAGATGCGGGACGGAAGGAGTAATTCCTTCCGTCCCTTTCAATTTAGGAGAACGAAGGACTTGTGTCTTCCGATTACTCCACGTTTTTCAGGATAATTTTTAAAGCTGTCCAAAACCCGTTGAGAAAGGTATAATTAAAGTGTTATCTTTTTAGGCTCTGCAAAAGGCTGTGTAATAATTATACTACAAATGTACGGGGAGTTGGAATAGATGGCAAAAAATTCTCCTTCCATGGAAGAGTGGCGAAAGCTATACGACGCGGCAATTGAGTTCAAAAAGGCCCAGTGCTGGAACTGGATGAGCGAAAGCGACATATTCGGGGTAAAGGACCCGGAGACCGGAGTTATAGCCTATTGCAGCATTATGGGAAATATGGGAAAATTCTTTGCCCTGGCGGCTCATTTGGGTGCGGAAGGGCTTAAGAATATACTTGACATGGTGACTTCCGAAGACGATTACTTCGATGACCCTGAAATCGGCTTTAATCAGAAGTGCCTCATGGTTTCTTTTGAGGACAGGGATATGCTTTCCAGGGAGGACAGGGCGGTCATAAGGGAATTGGGCTTGAAATTCAGGGGGAGGAATGAGTGGCCCCTTTTCAGGAACCACACGCCGGGACTGTTTCCCTGGTATATAGACTCCCGGGAGTGCAGGTTCCTGGTCCAGGTCCTTGAACAGGCTGTCCAGGTGGCTCTAAGGTGCAGGTTAAAGGGGAAGGAATTCCTCTACGACAAAACATCGGGCGCCTTGCTTACCCGCGTTTCCCGGAAATGCCCTGACGGCGTGGTTTGGGAGGACTCGTATATAAAGCCGGAACCCATTACTCCCAAGTACGTGTCCTTCAAGCTGACGGATGAGTTGTCCCTTCACAGGCTCAGCAAGCTGAACCGCAATAAGAGCATAAGCTGGGAAATCGACACCTTTTTCTATCCCATGCCCCTGAATGATAATGGAAAAAGGCCCTATTTCCCCAGGGCATGCCTTGTTGTGGACGCCAACAACGGGATGATTGTCACCCTGGAAATGGTCAGAAGCATTGAAACGGAAGGCTATGTGCTTGTGGACAGGCTTTTGAAACTGATAGAGAATTACAGGTTTATTCCGGCCAGAATCTATGTTCAGCGCTATGAAACCTACTACTTCTTAAAGGAGCTGGCCCAGCAGCTGGGCATTAAACTGATGATGACGTCCGGGCTGTCCGCTTTAAATGAAGCAAGGTTCAGCCTGTATGAATACCTGGCAGAAAAAGAGTGAAAGCCGGGGTTTTTCCCACACTTCGAACTGGTAGTCACCAAAACTCCCAAACAGCCATATACTTAAGATGTCAAAGAGGGCGAAGCGCTTTAAACATTGACAAGATGGCGCGGCGGTACTTTAAAAAGCCGCTCCGACACGGCGGGGTTGGCTTAAATCCTGCTTTATACGCATAAAATAAAAATTGTGCAAAAAGATAAAAAAGGGTGTTGACATAAACCAAGGGAGCGTGGTAATATAATAAAGCCGCCTCAAAAGGGCGGCAAAATAGCGTTGACAGGGGAAAAGATGTTTTCCCGTCGGCGCGGTGGACCTTGAAAAGTAAACAGTGTAAGGAAGCGGGGCTCCGAGAACCCGCGCTTAAAGTCCGGATAAGCGGATTGAAGGCACGGGAACTTGGCGACCGAAAAGTAATTTTGCGAGCAAGGTAAAACTCGGTTGAGAAATAAGCCGAAAGGCTTAAAGTAAATTTAATCCGAGAGTTTGATCCTGGCTCAGGACGAACGCTGGCGGCGTGCCTAACACCTGCAAGTCGAGCGGGGCAAAATCCAACACCGAGTATTTACTTGACTTACCTATATGCCTTTTGCCGACAGCGTCATGCGAAAACTACCTCAGTTGTTGGATTTTGATTTGAATGGATGTTTTCGCATCACGCTATATCGGTGAATAACACATAGCGAAAGTAAGCGAATAACAAGCGGAGAAAAAGACAGGCAGCAGGAGTAACAGGTAGTATAGGTAGGGAGGGTAAGTGTTGGGTGTTGGATTTTGCCTAGCGGCGGACGGGTGAGTAACACGTGGGTAACCTGCCTCGCACAGGGGGATAACAACGGGAAACCGTTGCTAATACCGCATAAAGTCAGTTCAGGGCATCCTGAGCTGACCAAAGGAGGAATCCGGTGCGAGATGGGCCCGCGGCCGATTAGCTGGTTGGC
>JAKOSZ010000164.1 GCA_029776555.1 Bacillota bacterium
AGACGGATTTAAACTCCAATTAACAAGGTAAGGGGACGGACCATAAAGACAAGGTCCGTCCCCGTCAAAATGGTTGGGGATCGGACCTAACAAGGTCAGGGGACAGAGAAAAGTGGAAATCACCCCCACCCTAACCCTCCCCCTTGTACAATAGAGTTAGGGGTAAAGGGTAAAGATCTTTGACAATTGCATAGGGATTAAAGGATATCCTGGCAAATTATTCTTGTAGAGGCAGGGAACTTCGACCCTCCCCCTAGGGAAGCCAGTCTATCCCGCCCTTGAGAGAGAAGCCCCGCCCCTACGAGATAATCTCGAATAGGCACGTAGGTGCATCATAAAGTGCACGCTGCGAGTTACGCGCAAGGCAGAGACTCGAAGGGGTACGGGGACCCTGTCTACTACTAAAAGAAAGCAGGTGTATCCCATGCTTTACTGTGGTGTTGACATTGCCAAGCATAACCACGAAGTTTGTATCGTTAATGAGCACGGGAATACGGTTCTCCAGCTTCAGATAGAAAACAGTCAGGCCGGTTTTCAGAAGCTCGAGCAAAATTTAAGCCGCCTGGGGATTGTGCCTGAAAATGCTGAGTTCTGCCTAGAGGCCACCGGCCATTACTGGCTGGCTCTCTATTGCCGGATGACTGAAATGGGCTATAAGGTTAACGTTATCAACCCTATTCAGTCAGACGCTTTAAGAAACCTGTATGTGCGTAAAACCAAGACAGACCGGAAGGACTCGCTGCTTTTAGCCGACCTGCTCCGGTTGGGCCGGGTTCCGAAGACCTCATTGGCTTCGGAGACTGTCTTGAAATTGCAGACACTGTCCCGTACACGCTTTGAGTTCATTCGCCAGGTAGGCAGCCTTAAGAACAAGGTTCTGGCTGTCTTAGACCGGATTTTTCCGGAATATCCCGGTTGTTTCTCCGACGTTTTTGTCCGTTCCTCGCGAGAGCTTTTAAAACAGTATAGCGCTCCCGAGGATATGGCCCAGGCCGACCTTTCCGAACTCGCCGCTTTCCTACAAAAGCATTCCCGCAATCGCCTGGGCAAAGACAGGGCGGCGCAGATCCAGGCCTTGGCCAAAGGTACTATCGGCATCCACCTGGCTTTGGAGGCCTTTACTCTCCAGCTGCGGCTGCTGGTAGAGCAAATCGATTTCATTGAGGAACAGATCCAGGCGATTGAGGAAGCCATTAACGAAGTGATGGAGGAGTTTCGTATCAGCCCCGAAACGCCATACCGTCACGTGTTGGAAACTATTCCCGGAATCGGTACTGTCCTGGCGGCAGCTATTATCGGTGAGCTTGGTGACGTTAACAACTTTAAAAACGCCCGGTCGGTGGTGGCTTTCGCAGGACTGGATGCCACGGTACGTTCTTCCGGCCAGTTTGAGGGCAGCCGTACCCGTATGTCTAAACGGGGCTCTCCTGTATTGCGCCACAGTTTATGGTTAGCAGCTGTTAATGCCAGGCAACGAAACCCGCAACTTAAGGAATACTACGAGAAAAAGTTACGGGAAGGTAAACACAAACTGGTGGCTAACGGAGCGGTGGCCAGAAGAATCGCCCATTTAGTCTATGCAGTGTGGAAAGCCCAACGCCCCTTTGATCCAGATTACGATTGGGCACCACCCGGTTCACGTAATGATGCATGATCTTTATCCCTATGCTATTGTCAAAGAACAACTTACCCTAAATTTCCCCTTGACTTTTCATAGCACGTCTCAAGGGGGAGGGGGAAATGTTGCTCTCCCTCAAGGGGGAGGGGGAAATGTTGCTCTCCCTCAAGGGAGGAGGAGATGAAGAAGTGCTCCCCCTCATTGCCCGCAGCAGCATCCACATTCCGCACAGCAAACTGCACGTATGCACTCCTCCCGCCGCCAGCAGCAAAGAAGGCAACCCGATCCCGGCCAGAAGTTTGAACGCGGCAAGAAAAAAGAAAAAGCAGAGAACAAAGTACGGTTCCCGGCCTATACTCTCCGGCAAATCGCAGGCATGATGCTTTTGGTATGTAGGCAAAAAAATCACTCCCCCTACCAGTATAGCGGCAGG
>JAKOSZ010000165.1 GCA_029776555.1 Bacillota bacterium
GTTTAGTTTTAGCCGATTGGGCGGCGGAAAGGCAGGACTATAATGCCCTGACGCTCAATACCTGCAAAACTTCAACGGACGGCATTACCTGGAGCCAAGAGGAGAACGTAGTTGCGGCCGATGACCGTCTGAAGGATCAACTGGGCCTTGAAAGGGGCCATATATTCGCAAGGCAGCCCTGGATGTATTCAGAGGAGGAGAAAAATAGGGTATTTGAAGTAAAGGCAAAATACACCTTCCACATCGCCGAAGAGCTTGCAGGAGAGCTGTATATTGCCTCGGAATCCCCGGAGCTTTTCAAGGTGCTGGTCAATGGCAAGGTAGTGGCTCCTACCGGCAGGGTATACAAGGATAAAGCCTTTATGCTCTATGATATCAAAGAAGCCGCTGCCGTGGGAGAAAACGAAGTGGTGCTTGAAACCGGACGATATGGGGTACTGGTGAATCTTGAGAGCATCTATGTGGTCGGGGATTTTAAGCTGGAGAAAACCGCTAGGGGCTGGGCTTTGATCCGCGAAAAGACAAAGCCCGAAATTGGGAACTGGGCTGAAAAGGGCTACCCCTATTATTCCGGCGCCTTTGACTATAAGACAAAATTCACCCTGGATAGGGATCCTGAAGCAAAGGTGGAGCTTGAACTGGGAGAATGGTGGGGTGTGGCCCTGCGGGTATTGGTCAGCGGAAAGGATGCCGGTATATTGGGCTGGAAACCCTATATCCTGGATATCACGGACTTTGTGCAGGCAGGTGAGAATGAGATTGTTGTAAAGGTCATGAATTCTCTGCAAAACCTTTTGGGACCCCATGATTACCTGCCCGTTGAGGGAATTGTCACTCCCGGCTCCTTTTACTCACCCAAAGCAGTGAAGTTCCAAAAAAGCGGATTCAGCGGCGAAGCATTCATAAAGATCATTAGATAAAGCCCGGGCAGTGAAGGCCGATAGGGCTTTCACTGCCCGGTATCTTCATCACAGAGGCAAGGGAAACAGAAAGGCGGGGAATAGGGATGAACAAAAGGCCGAATATCATATTTTTCTTTACGGATCAGCAGCGCTGGGATACGGCGGGGTGTTACGGTCAAAAGCTGAACGTTACCCCGAACCTGGATAAAATGGCAGAAAAGGGAGTCCTTTTTCAAAATGCTTTTACCTGTCAGCCGGTCTGCGGGCCGGCCAGGGCCTGCATTCAGACAGGAAAATATGCAACCCAAACCGGCTGTTATCGAAATGACATAGCCCTGCCCCTCAATGCAAAAACCATAGCCCACTATTTCTCAGAGGCAGGTTATGAGGTGGGGTATATCGGCAAATGGCATCTGGCCTCCACGGGGAAGGAGTTCGATTTCAAAACCAAGCCCGTTCCGCCGGAGCGCCGGGGAGGATACAAGGATTTTTGGCTGGCAGCGGATGTGCTGGAGTTTACCTCCCACGGCTACGACGGCTACATGTATGACGGAAGGATGAACAAGGTGGAGTTTAAGGGCTACAGGGCCGATTGCATAACGGATTTTGTTCTGGACTACCTCAAAACCCGGGACGGGCAGAAGCCCTTTTTCCTGTTTATATCCTATCTGGAGCCCCACCACCAAAATGACAGGAACCGCTTTGAAGGCCCCATCGGTTCTAAAGAGAGATTTAAGGACTTTGAAGTCCCGGGGGACCTGGTGGGTACCGAGGGAGATTGGCGGGAGAACTATCCTGATTATCTGGGATGCTGTGCAAGCCTGGACTACAACCTGGGCCGGATAATCGGGCAGCTTAAGGAGCTAGGCATGGCGGAGGATACCGTAATCTTCTATACCAGTGATCACGGATGCCATTTCAAAACGCGAAACAGGGAATACAAGCGCTCCTGCCATGACAGCTGTATTCGCATTCCCATGGTTGCCTATGGACCGGGATTTAAGGGAGGAAAGGTCATCGATGAGCTGGTGAGTTTAATGGACGTCCCGGCAACCCTTTTGGCCTGCGGCGGAATAAAGAAGCCGGAGGGTATGCAAGGTCGTCCCCTCCAGGAATTGGTGGAAGGAAGGGCAAAGGACTGGCCGAAGGAGGTTTTCCTCCAGATCAGCGAAAGCCAGGTGGGAAGGGCAATCCGGACGAAAAAGTGGAAGTATTCCGTGGTGGCCCCCGACAAGAACGGGTGGAACGATTCCTGCAGCGACGTCTATGTAGAGGAATACCTCTATGATCTGGAGCAGGATCCCTTTGAGAAAAACAACCTGGTGGATGATCCGGCCTTTGCAGACATTCGAAAAGAACTGGCAGAGATTTTAAAGAGGAGAATGGCAGAGGCAGGGGAAGCCGTCCCTGAGATCTTGCCTGCAAAAGCCAAGCAAGCTTAGGAGCAAGTTGCATTCAAAACTAAGTATTCCTATACAGGCAGGCA
>JAKOSZ010000166.1 GCA_029776555.1 Bacillota bacterium
CTCTTTTCATAAAGCTGAAAAGAATAAAAGTCCTCTTCCCTTATGGAAAAGGAGTAAACACCGTCTATGAATACCGAGAACCCGCCCTTTTTTATATCTTTTTCTATGGACGTAATAACCAGAGTTACCACTCTCCCGCGCCGGCACCCTGCCCGGGGCTTAAATTAATCACCATAGGGGTCCGTGTCCCTGTCTTCCCCGCCGGTATCCGGGTTCATTACAGCCGTTTGTCCAAAATTCTGCTTTATCTTCATCTCTATTTCCTTTGCCGTTTCCGGGTTTTCCTTTAAAAACTGCCTGGCGTTTTCCCTGCCCTGGCCGATTCTCTGGCCGCCGTAGGAAAACCATGAGCCGCTCTTCTCTATGATGTTAAAGCTCACCGCCGCATCCAAAAGGCTTCCTTCCCTGGATATGCCTTCACCGTAAATTATATCAAACTCGGCCTCTTTAAAGGGCGGCGCGATCTTATTTTTTACAACCTTAACCCGGGTCCTGCTGCCTATTACCTCGTTGCCCTGCTTAATGCTCTCAATCTTTCTGACATCCAGCCTTACCGTGGCGTAGAACTTAAGGGCCCTTCCTCCGGGAGTGACCTCTGGGTTCCCAAATATTATGCCGACCTTTTCCCTGAGCTGGTTTATGAATATGGCCGTGGTCCTGGACTTGTTAATAACCCCGGCCAGCTTTCTCAAGGCCTGGGACATGAGCCTTGCCTGGAGGCCTACATGTGCATCCCCCATCTCTCCGTCTATTTCGGCCTTTGGCACAAGAGCGGCCACCGAATCTATAACTATAACATCAATTGCTCCGCTCCTCACAAGGGCCTCGGCTATCTCCAAAGCCTGCTCGCCCGTGTCGGGCTGGGAGACAATCAGGTTGTCAATGTCAACTCCAAGTTTCTTGGCATACCCGGGATCAAGGGCATGCTCCGCGTCAATAAAAGCAGCGTCGCCGCCGGCCTTTTGGGCTTCGGCGATAATGTGAAGGGCCACGGTGGTTTTCCCCGAGGATTCGGGGCCGAATATCTCCACGATCCTGCCCCTGGGTACACCGCCGACTCCCAGGGCCAGGTCCAGTCCAAGGGCCCCGGTCGGTATGGTCTCCACGCTTAGATGGGCGTTTTCTCCGAGCTTCATCACCGCGCCTTTCCCAAACTGCTTTTCAATCTGAGCCAGCGCCATTTCCAGCGCCTTTTTCTTCTCCAACATGACCGGTTTACCTCCATAAGAGAAATATCGAACATCAGTTCTTTATCGATTATACAATATTTTAGGGTAATAGTCAATATATTAACAGTAATTTTTTAACAGTACGCCTAACAATTTTCACATCCCCTTCTTCCCCTTGGCCGGGAAACGCAGGGAAATCAAACTGCGGATATAGCTGAATTCTCTTATCTTCAGGGCTGCCGCCGCCGCAAGGTAAAGGGCCAGGCCAATCACCACTTCCGCCAGGAGCGCCGCCGCTTCAGTGACCTTCCCCTTTATGGAAAAGGGCTTTAAAAAGTCCACCGGCAGCCAGTTGTTGACAAAATAC
>JAKOSZ010000167.1 GCA_029776555.1 Bacillota bacterium
AATTTAAGGAAGTTAAGGAAGCTTATGATGTTTTAAGCGATCCCCAAAAAAGGGAACGCTATGATCGTTTTGGCCACCAGAATGATGCTTTTCGGGGTGGAGGGTTTGGTGACTTTAATTTTTCCAGCGGCTTTGAGGATATTTTTGATGCTTTTTTCGGGGGCGGTTTTTCCACCGGGAGGCGTCAGGAAACCTCCCGCCGCGGCGCCGACCTGCGTTATGATCTTGAAATAACCTTAGAGGATGCTTTTAAAGGTTTGGAAACCCATATTAAAATACCCCGGACAGAAAATTGTCCAGACTGTGGCGGAAGTGGAGCTAAAAAAGGTACCTCCCCTATAAAATGTCCGCTTTGTGGCGGGACCGGGCAGCGTGAAGTGGTCAGAAAAACCGCCCTGGGCAGTTTCGTGAGTATTAGTACCTGTGAGAGGTGCCAGGGAAAAGGGACCATTATTAAGGATCCCTGTCCAAAATGCCGCGGTCAGGGACGTGTAACACGAGAGAAAAAAATTGAAATTAAAATTCCTGCCGGTGTGGACACCGGTTCCAGGGTCCGTATTTCGGGTGAAGGAGAGGCTGGAACAAGGGGAGGCCCGCCAGGCGACTTATATATCTTCATTCATGTCCGCCCACATGAAATATTTAAACGGCAGGATAATGATCTCCACTATGAGCTTCCCCTGGATTTTGTTCATGTAGCTCTGGGGACGGAAATAGAGGTCCCAACGATGGAAGGCAAGGCCAAGCTGCGGATTCCGGAAGGGACCCAGCCAGGTGCCGTTTTCCGCTTACGCGGGAAGGGCATACCCAACGTCAGGGGCTTTGGCAGAGGGGACCAGCTTGTTAAAATAAAAATTGAAGTGCCACGCAAACTCAATACCCGCCAAAAAACCATTTTGCGGGAATTTGCCAAAGCCGGCGGTTTAGAGGTTAAAGAAGAAGAGAAGGGCTTTTTTGACCGGGTAAAAGATACCCTGGGCGGCGGCAGGTAACCGTTTGCGATTGACAATGATTTGTAGGGCAGGGTGGAACCCTGCCCATTTCAATTATTCTAGCAATACACAGTGGAGCTGAAAATGTCATATTACTTTTTTGTTTCCGGCGAGGAACTGCAGCAGGAAGTGGTCTTTCTCAAAGATAAAAACAGGCAGCATTTAAAATCCTTGCGCCTGGCGGAAGGGGACCTAATTGTCCTTTCCGACGGGGAGGGAAAAGCCTGTACAGCCCGAATTGTCAGCATTGATCCCAGGGCTGCCGAAGCTAAAATTATTGGGGAATTGGAGACCGAAACAGAACCACCCCTTTCCGTAAACCTCTTTGTGGCCATCCCCAAGGCCGACAAAATGGAGAGGATAGTCCGCCATGCTGTGGAACTCGGCGTAAATAAAATTTATCCTGTCATTAGTGACCGGACAATAGTGCGGATACCAAAAGGAAAAGGCCGGGAGAAAAGCGAAAGATGGCAAAGAATTGCCCTATCTGCCGCCGCCCAGTGCCGGCGCAGTTACATACCTGCAGTAAGCGAGCCCCTTCATTTTGCGCAAATGCTTCCGGTCCTGGAAGGGGAAGAACTAATCATCATCCCTTATGAGGAAGAAAAGGAACAATTCATTAGGCCGCTGCTGGACGGTTTCAAGGGCCGCCCGGCTTCGGTGGCTGTGTTTACCGGCCCTGAAGGTGGAATCTCCCCTTTAGAAATGGAAAAACTAAAAGAAATCCCGGGAGCCTATCCAGTTAGCCTGGGAAACCGCATCCTCAGAGCCGAAACAGCCCCGTTGGCTGTGCTTAGTATTTTAATGTTCCGCTGGGGGGACCTGGGGAACAAGAGAGGTTGTTGTCACCATTGCCTTTAAAAGTAGCTTTCCACACCTTAGGGTGCAAAGTAAATTATTTCGAGAGCGAGGCCCTCAAGGGTAAGTTCCGCCGGGAGGGTTTTGAAATAGTAGATTTCAGCGAAGAAGCCGACGCCTATGTAATCAATACCTGTACCGTGACAAATATGGCGGCCGGCAAGTCCAGGCAGATGATCCGCAGGGCAAAAAGGCGCAATCCTGATGCGGTAATTGCCGTAGTAGGCTGCTATCCACAGGTTGAACCGGAAAAAGTTGCCTCCCTTCCGGAAGTGGATCTGGCTTTAGGAACGGATAACCGGCTTCGGTTGCCGGACCTGATCAAAAGGAAGATCTACGGCGAGGACGTTACCTCCGGAATCGATCCTTATGGCAAAAAGGCCTCCTTTGAACGGATGCCCTGGGTGCCGGAACAGGGAAGGACGAGGGCTTTTTTAAAGATCCAGGATGGTTGCAACCAGTATTGCAGCTACTGCATTATCCCCTTTGCCAGGGGCCCCCTGCGCAGTCTTTCCCCGGAGAAAGGGCTGGCATACCTGCATGAAATAAAGGACCATGGCTACAAGGAAGTCGTTCTGACGGGCATTCATCTGGGCCTTTATGGTGTAGACCTGGACCCGCCTGCTAACCTGTCTTCTTTTTTACAAAAGGCTGTTTTGGTTCCCGGAATAGAAAGGATCAGGCTTAGTTCCATAGAGCCTTCCGACTTTGATGATCAGCTCCTTACAGTGCTTAAAGAAAACCAAAAGATCTGCCGCCATCTCCATATACCCTTGCAAAGCGGGGATGATCTTATTTTAAAAAGGATGGGTCGCCCTTATGATACCGCTTTTTTTGCCGGGCTCCTGGAAAAATTGCACCACTCCCTGCCCGATCTGGCTGTAAGCACGGATATTATAGTAGGGTTTCCCGGTGAAGAAGAAGAGCATTTCCAAAGAAGCTATAACTTTGTCCAAGAATTTGCCTTCAGCCGCTTGCATGTTTTTAAATATTCACCCCGCCGTGGGACCAGGGCCGCTGAAATGAAAAATCAGGTTCCCAACCGGGTAAAAGAAGAGCGCAGCAGGAAAATGATTGCTTTAGGAGAACAGCTTTCCCAGAATTATCAGGAAAAATTTGTAGGGCGTGTTCTCCCCGTCTTACTTGAAACGGTAGTTGATAAACCCGGCAAAGAAAACCAGGTAAGCGAGGAAGGCATTGTCCATTGCCTGGAAGGCCTGACCACCAATTACCTGCACGTCCGCCTCCCGGGGCCGCTGCACTGGAGGGGAAGCATACAGAATGCCTATCTTGAAAAAAATTGCCGCGGGTACTTACAGGGTATAAAACCCACTATTCAACTGTCATAACAAATCCCTCCCCTGCATATAATCATGAAAGAGATATGTTTGCAGGGGGGAAAAGTATGAAAAAGAAACGAAATTTTTTTGTGATTGAAGCGCGTCGCCTTATCCCGCTGTTGTTTTTATTGCTGTTATTGATAGGTCTTACGGTTTACGATAATTTTTTCCGTGTAGAAACTGTTGGCCCGGCAGAAACTACCCATGAACGGGATCTCACCTTTACAACAACCGACTGGGGTGTCCTGTCCTCGCCCGTGTCTTTTAACCTGGTTTCGGATTATGAGGAATGGGCCCGGGTATCTCAAGAATTGGGTTTATCGCTCCCCGATTATCCCTTTAATGCTGCCGACGAAATAGCCCTCTTTGCCGTCAACAGCGAGGTCAAGGGCATGGAGTTGTTGCCCGTCCTGGGTGAAAT
>JAKOSZ010000168.1 GCA_029776555.1 Bacillota bacterium
ATCAATTCGATTATATACCAATTTTTAAAATAGTGCAATAAGGCGGGAGAATACGCGCTAAGATACGGAGAACAGGGCTTTATCGCCCTTCGGACCGGATTTTTAACCATTTTGCGGTACATGTTTTGAACTTGTGATATAATAAGCATGTGTAAAGGAGGTATCCAACCCATGGATGAAAACACCGGCATTGAAAACAGGGAGGTCAGCAGCGACGGTTCCAAAGAGGGCGCCGCTTTGATTAGCCTTGACCCCCGGCTTTTAAGAAATTTCAGCAACTGGGCTACTTTCAGGGCAGTCATAGAAATAATTTTCGGCGCGCTGTCATGTCTTGGCATCTTAACGGCGGCCTTCGGGGTACCTATAGTTATTTCGGGCGTAAGGCTGTTGAGCGCCGTAGACAGTCTTAAGCGCCAAATGGCTTTCAACGACCCCCAGGGCGTTTCGGAAGCCTTTGAAAACCTGGTCAGGTATTTTAAGCTGAGGAGCATATCTTCCGTGGTAATGGTCATTGTCACCATCCTGTTGTATGTGGGGATTATAGTGATGGTGCTTCTCTCCTTACAGATGAATGAGGTTCCCCTGGAGTATTACCAGGACAGCCTTTATTACTGATTTGCGGCCGGCTGCGGCCGGGCCAGGGTTTATGGAAAGGGCCGAAAGAGTGAACAAAACCGCTGCGAAACCGCAGCGGTTTTTGTCAAGTCAAAGACCCAGCATCCTTAATTCTTCCCTGGTTAAATTCCTCCATTTTCCCTCTTTGAGGTTTCCCAGGCGCAGCCGCCCTATCCCTATTCTCTTCAGGGAAATGGCGGGATGGCCGATGGCCTGGCACATTTTTCTCACCTGCCGGTTTCTTCCCTCGCGCAGGGTTATTTTTACCAGGCTGTGGTCCTTCTCGGCCCTTACCACTTTTAATCTTGCAGGAGATGTTAAAAGGCCGTCTATCACAATCCCGTTTTTAAAGGCTTCCATGTCCTTTTCATCGGGGACCCCGGCCACCACGGCCAGATAGACCTTGTCAACCTCATGCTTCGGGTGAGTCATCCTGTAGGCAAAGTCTCCGTCGTTGGTGAGAAGCAGTAAGCCGGAGGTATCATAGTCAAGCCTGCCCACCGGATATACCCTTTCCCTGACGCCCTTTATCAGGTCAAGGACGGTCTTCCTGGAAAACTGGTCCTTCACTGAGGAAATATACCTGGCAGGCTTGTGAAGCATTATATAGACCTTTTTTCTTTCCGGAGCAACTGCCTTGCCGTCCACTTCCACAAGAACGCCGGCTTTTAGCCTTACTCCGGGCTCACTGACCGTCTCACCGTTAACTTTTACCCTTCCCTGGAGTATGAGCTCATCGGCTTTCCTCCTGGAAGCCACCCCCGCTTCGGCGATGAACTTGTTGAGCCTCACGCCGTCCATCTTCCGGCTACCCCCCGGTTAAATCCCTTTGGCTTATTATACCACATTCCCTTGCCGGCTCTGAACCAGCCTTTCTTAGGGGCTGCCCGGATCAGGAGCTTTCTTCCGCTTCCTGTTTATTATTGTTCTCCTTCTCCTTTTTTGCGGCAAGCCTTTTGCTTACCGATTCGTTGGCCTTTTCCACGAGCCTGGGTATTAAATCTATTATTCTATCCAGGGATGCGTTGGCAGTGACAGGCAACAGTCTTATTTGCTGCTGTCCCACCACCATAAAGGCCACGGGGCTTATACTCACTCCACCTCCGCTGCCGCCGGCAAAGGGGTATTTCCCCCTTCCTTCCGTGCCGCCGTCCCCGTAATTCTTCTCCTGTTCTCCGCCGCCGTTGCCGGAGTACTCTCCCCCTCCGGCGGCAAAACCGAAACTTACCCTGGAAATAGGAATGATTACCGTTCCGTCGGGAGCCTGCACCGCGTCTCCCACAATGGTGTTGACATCCACCATTTCCCTGATATTTTCCATGGCTGTGGTCATGAGTCCCTGTATAGGATGCTGGTCGGCCATTTAAAACACCACCTTCTTATTTTCCTTCCTTCTCTTCCGTGTGCTTAAATAGTGTTTGAAAGCTACTATAATAATATGGGCCAATTTCAACCTAAATATGCAGCTTAGTGCAGCCGCAAACTTGCTTTCCTTAAAATCCGGCTTCACGCTGATATGCTTCTTTTCCACCCTAAAGGTGTTGCAAACAAGGGAAAGCAGCGAACCTGCCGCCGACCAGGCCAGCCCGCCCAGCATGCCCGTGTGGAAGGCGTCATCCGCCCCTATTTCAATGTTCAGGCTAAACTCCCTGACGGTGATTTTTTCTCTTAAGTAAAGGCTTATATTCTTAATGACCCGGTACACTTCCCGGATGTTTGCAATTTTATCGCCGATGCCGGCAAGAAAATCCCTCTCAGCGGCGGTCTGCTCCTTTTCAGGGCCCTTTTCCACCGGCAGCTTTGTCCTGTACAGTATGAGACCGCCCTGGGTCTTCATCTCCACAAATCCGCTGTCGTCAAGTCCCTGAAACCTGTACTCCAGCCTGATGTTCACTTTTGTCAGGCAGATGAGCAAAAGGGCAGCGACAATGAGGGCAAAAATAAAAATAACTAAATAAAGCATCCTAACACCTCATTTAGTTATTTTTACCTTTAAGGCGGAAAATACTCATGAAATGCCGGGGATTGGGTCCCTTTAAACGCCGCCGGGGATTTTTTGATTGTCAAGTTTTCGTACTGACTCCTTTGGGCTTCTTAAAATGAACTCTTTAGTCTCCGGGCTGCTCCTTCGGCCCTTCTTCCTTAAAGAACTCCTCGCCGGGCATTTTAATGGGGGGAAGGTCCGAAAGGGATTTAAAGCCGAAACTCCTTAAAAACTTCTCGGTGGTGCCGTATAAGATGGGCCTGCCCGGAGCCTCCAGCCTTCCCATCTCCCTTATTAAGTCCCGCTCCAGGAGCCTTGATATCGCGCTTTCCGAATTCACCCCTCTAATTTCCTCAATCCTGGCCCTGGTAACCGGCTGGTTGTATGCGATGACGGCCAGCACCTCGTAGGCTGCCTGGGAAAGTTCCTGCTTTTGCTCAGGTTCGGCCAGCTTCCTTATGTATTCGTAATGTTCAAACCTTGTGCAAAGCTGGTAGCAGCCGTCAATTTCCCTCAGCATTATCCCCCGCCTGGAGTTTTGATAGTTTAAGGCCATATTGTCAAGAATAAGCCTTGTGGTCTTTTTGTCCAGTTCCAGAACCTGTGATATTTTCTCCAGGGAAAGGGGCCTGCCCGACGCAAACAACAGTCCTTCTATGATAGCTTCCACACTTTCCACATCCATCTGGCTGATACACCTCGCCTCCAGTAAACACCGCCGCTCCCATGGAATTATAAATTCAAACTGCGCTTTTTAACGCTTTTGTTGTATATGGTGATGTCTGCGAACAGGCGCTTTTGCTCCAGTCTGACCCTTTTTAACCTAGCAAGCTCCAACAGGGCTATGAAGCCGGTTATGACATCTGCCGTTGAAGAGGCCGCAAAGCTGAAGAGCTCGCTGAACAGAACCTTTGAGCGCCCCGCAATTGCCGCTATTACCTCCCGGATCTTTTTTCTTAAGGAGACCCTTTCCCTCTGGATTATCTGGGTTATGGAACCGGAATTCCTGTTTTTCTTCTTTTGGTTTCTCTCCAGCATGTCCTCATAAGCCCGCTTTAAATCCAGAGGGATTAGCTCTAAAGGAACCTCGTCCCATTCAAGGCCGGGAGCCCTCCAGGAGCTGTAAAAGACCTTGTCCCATAGCTTCTCCCTTTCCTTTAAGACCATGGCAAAATCCTTGTACTTCTTGTACTCAAGGATTTTAACCACCAGCCCTTCCCTGGGATCTTCGGCTTCCTCCTCTTCCTTTTCCTTCTTTTTAGCCGGCAGGAGCATTTTCGACTTCAGGTGGAGCAAGGTGGCAGCCACCACCAGAAATCCGCTGGCGATTTCCAAATCAAGCTTTTGCATCTCAAAGAGGTAGTCCATGTACTGGTCCGTTATCTCGTTTATGGGGATGTCGTATATGTTCACCTTGTTTTTCTCAATAAGGTGGTAAAGCAGGTCAAAGGGGCCTTCAAAGTTGGGTATTTTAATGGTTACCGTATCCAGTGAGTAAAACATTGACCATACATCTCCCGCTTTACATGGCTGGCTGCCTTTTTCCCCTGTCCGGACAGCGGCGGGCCCTAAAAGCCGCTATCTATCCCAGTCCACACCCATGGCCTCTCTTACTTCTTCCATGGTTTTAACAGCCTGTTTTCTTGCCTTTTCATTTCCTGCCCTGATAACCTCTTTGATATAGCCGGGCTTTTCCTCCAGCAGCTTTCTCTTTTCGTAAAAAGGCGAAAGGTGCTCTACCAGTTTATCGGCAAGTCTCTTCTTGCACTGTACGCAGCCTATCTTACCGCCTTTACACTCACTTTCCACCTGGTCTGCCAGGTCCTCTGCCACCACCTTGTAAAAGGCAAAAACCGAACAAACCTCCGGGTGGCCGGGGTCCGTCTTCCGGATTCTCGCCGGGTCAGTTACCATTGTGCTCACCTTTTGGCGTATTTCCTCAGGGCTGTCGGAAAGGTATATGGTGTTCTCATAGCTCTTGCTCATTTTCCTGCCGTCTAAGCCCGGCAAAACCTTTGCCTTGGTCAGAAGGGGCTGAGGTTCCGGGAATATCTCCCGGTACAGGAAATTGAACCTTCTGGCGATTTCCCTTGTCATCTCAAGATGGGGAAGCTGGTCTTCACCCACAGGCACATAATGCGCCTTGTAGA
>JAKOSZ010000002.1 GCA_029776555.1 Bacillota bacterium
CAAGTGCTTTTCGTTCCGCAGTTCCTTAAACTCAACCCTGAACACATCGCCCTTTATGGCTATTTTCCCCAGCTCCTGAAAGCCGTTGGACATCATCCTGGTCACTTCGGCCATTTCCGTGGCGGCGTCGCTGAAATCCCTGCCTGATATGACAGTTGCCGTATCCGGATCCGCTTCCGCCCCCCGGCTCTTCTTCCTTGCCGATTTTTTCTTCTTCGGGGCCATTTCGGATATGGCGTTCTCAATCACCCGCCACTCTTCTTCCTCTTTTATCTTTATGTACTCTTCCTTGTCCGACTGGTCTATGGGCAAATCTTTGAAGACCGCTTTCACTCTCTTGGAAAACAGCTCCTCAATCAGGTCTTCCAGTTGGACGTCACACCTGTTTGACTTTAAAATCTCCGAGCCTATTGTCCTTAAATTTATAATGAGCCTCTTGCCGTCCAGTTCAAAGCCGCAGCCGGCCATTATTCCCTTGCTTACCGCCACCTGCCTGTTTATGAGATACAAAATGCTGTCCCAGTATTCTTTAAGCAGCTCCTCCAGGGGCTTATCCATTTCATAGCGCACCCGGATATCCACGGAAACGGAATCAGATCCCAAAAGCCCGGCAAAGGCTCTTTCAAACTCTTCCAGGGCCTGCATGGGAATAAAGACATCGGAACTTAATTTTATGACGACTTTTCTGGCCTTTCTGTATACGGTTATCCCTGCAACCTTTACTCTGTTTATAAGCTTGTCCCAGCCGTCATTGCCCAACAGCTGAGGTAAGAGTTTCTCGGCCGTGCTTCCGTAAACAGTGATGCTTTGCACCCTATCAACCCCCCATATTGAAGTGAATTTGCTTTAACTTTTCTTTATTCTCACAGGCCTGGTCCCGGCATTTTCTTATGAATTTCCGGACCTGGCCCGACGGCAAGGTTATCTTTGAAAAAGCATGGCCTTAACTATCTGCCAGTACATGACCATCCTTTGAAGAAATCCCGCCCAAATGCCCAGCTTTTCTTCCTTCATGACGTGGGTCAGGCTTTCCAGCTTAACGGTAACCACCTTAATACCCGACTTCCGGACGAAAACCGAGAGAGCCGCCTCTACCCCATACCCCTTCCTCTCCAGGCTCTGGAGCTTATCAATGACTTCCCTTTTTATCGCCCTTTGGCCTGAAAGAAAGGGGGAGAGCCTGTGGGCTAAGTCGGTGGAAAACCTCCCCTTGCTGAAGACACCCACCGACATGTCCACCCTGCCGCTCATCACCGGTTCAATGAGGTCGGTGACATGCCTGGGGGTAAGGCCCACCAGGTCCGCATCCAGCAGCAGTATAACCTGGCCGCTGCACTTCTCCAGGCCTGCTTTTATGGCCGCCCCCTTACCCATATTCCGGGGAAGCTCTATCACAACCGCTCCCAGCTGCTTTGCCAGTAAAGCCGTCCTGTCACTGGAACCGTCGCTGACCACCACCAGCTCACCGGCGCACCGGGCTTCCATTACCGCTTCAATAACCCCTTCAATGGTGCTCTCTTCATTGTAAGCGGGTATGACAACGCTCACCACCGCCGATCCACTCCCCGTTATATCCGTTAGAATTAGTATTGCGACAATGGGAGCAGCTTATCCCGGCATTGCATTTGGAAAAGCTATGCTGAAGCACCACTCCCCACAGGCCTGTCCGGCAGGTCAGGCGGCGCTTTTGCAAAGCCCGGCGGTGTTTTATGGCTTAGCTTCCCTTCACATCCTCTCGATCTCGGCCAGAAGCTCTTCAACTATTCTATCTTCCGGGATTTTTCGTATTATCTTTCCCTTTTTAAAGAGGAGGGCTTCACCCTTTCCCCCCGCAACCCCTATATCCGCTTCTCTTGCCTCTCCGGGGCCGTTTACTCCGCAGCCCATGACAGCTACTTTTATCCGCTTGTCCACGCTCTTAAGCCTCTCCTCTACCTTATTGGCGATTTCAATCAGGTCTATCCGGCACCTGCCGCAGGTGGGACAGGAAACCAGTTCAACCCCTTTGTCCCAAAGGCCTAGTGACTTAAGAATTTCAATCCCTACCCTTACCTCTTCCACCGGGTCCCCGGTCAGGGATACCCTTATGGTGTCTCCAATGCCTTCCGCCAGCAGGCAGCCAATGCCCACACAGGACTTAACCGTCCCGCTGAAAAGGGTCCCGGCTTCCGTGACCCCCACATGGAGGGGATAGGTGGTCTTTTGAGACAAGAGCCGGTAGGAGGCAATGGTCTGGGGGACGCTGGAGGCCTTTACTGAAATGACAATGTCCTTAAAGTCCAGGTCCTCAAAAATCCCAACATACTCCAGGGCGCTTTCCACCATGCCCTCAGGGCTTATTCCCCCGTATTTTTCAATTATGGACTTTTTTACAGAACCGGAGTTTACGCCTATTCGGATGGCCGCTCGTCGCTCTTTTGCGGCTTTTACCACCTGCCTTATCCTGTCGCAGCCCTCCAGGTTCCCGGGATTTATCCGGATTTTGTCGGCTCCGGACTCAATGCTTAAAATTGCAAGCCTGTGGTCAAAATGGATGTCCGCCGCCAGGGGTATCCCGATTTCCTTTTTTATCTCCCCTATGGCCAGGGCGGCTTCCCTGTCCGGAACAGCCACCCTCACCAGCTGACAGCCGGCTTCTTCCAGCTTCCTTATCTGGGCCACCGTCTCGCCGACATTCCTGGTGTCCGTATTGGTCATTGACTGGACGACAACAGGAGAATCCCCGCCTAAGAAAATATTCCCTACTCTTACCTTTCTTGTGGCTTTCCTGCCCCTTAAATCAAAAGACTTCCCCATCTCCATCCCGGCCTTACCCCCCCAGCGCCTTTCCCATTATGCGCAAAATGTCGTTGGAGACGGTGAAGATCATGAGCAGGATGAGGATTACAAAACCAACCATTGATATGAGGGCTTCCTTTTCGGGAGAGATGGGCTTTCGCCTTATGGCTTCCAGGGCAAAAAGCACCAGCTTGCTCCCGTCCAGGGCCGGAATGGGGATTATGTTAAACATGGCCAGGTTTATGCTGATAAAGGCCGTAATGCTAATCAGGTTCAAAACGCTGTCGGCGAAGGTTTCACTCATTTCAACCACGTCGCCTATGGTGTTCACTATGCCCACAGGCCCCATAACTTCCTTAAGGGACAACTTGCCTGTCAGCATCCACACAAGGGAATAGACGGAACTCCTGGCCACGGAATAGGTGTAGTTTACCGCGGCGCCAATACTCCCCAATAAACCCTTCCGGACAAACTTAAAATCCGCCCCCAGGTTGTAATCCTGTTCTTCCACCTCTACCTTAACCGGGACCACCGGCCCCAGTTCCAGCTCTTCATTCTCCCTGATTACGGTTATAACCACAGGCTTTTCACCGTTTTCCTGAAGGCGCTTTTTGATATCCGAAAAGCCCTCCACCCTTTTCCCGCCGATGGCCGCAATTTTGTCACCGGCTTTTAAGCCGGCCGCCTGAGCGGGACTGCCGGCAATGACGTTCTCAACTATGTTGGAATACCTGCCGTCTAAAACCTTGGACGAAAAGCCTATGGCGTAAACCGTATGGGCGGGTATTTTCTCTGCCCGGACAATGGTTTTTGTTCTGCTGCCGTTCCGCGCCAGCTCAAACTCAATGTCCCGCTTCCCCGACCCATACATGAAAATGGTTATATCCATAGGGTGATTCACCCTTTTCCCGTCCACTTTCAATATGCGGTCGTTGGCCCTTATGCCCGCTTCGTACGCGGGCATGCCTTCCAGGACGGCGTCAATGGTTGTGGTAACAAAGCCTTTGGAGGCAAAAATCGTGGTGATGAAAAGCACCGCCACGATAAAATTCATGGCAGGGCCGGCCAGTATTACCGCCGCCCTGACCCTTAAAGGCTTTTTGTTAAAGGCCCTCTCGTCTTCCGACGCCTGCTCTTCTCCTTCCATTTTAACATATCCTCCCATGGGGATTGACCGTATTGAATAGACGGTTTCACCGCGTTTGAAGCTAAAGAGCTTTGGCCCCATGAATATGGAAAACTCCAGAACTTTAACCCCTAACAGCTTTGCCGCAAGGAAATGTCCCACTTCGTGTACAAGCACCAGAAAACTAAGCGCCAGAAGAGCAACAATTATCTGCATAACACCCTCCATGTTCAAAATTTCGTCTTATCCCCAAAAGCCGCTTCCCCAAACTCCCGCCTTAAAACAGACCGGCCTTCGCTTTGGCGGCGGCGGCCTTTTTTGCCCACCGGTCTACTTCTATTATATCGTCCAGGCATGGATGCCTATTCACAACATGGCTTTCCATTATAGCGGCAATAATGCCGGGGATGTCGGTAAAGCGTATCTTCTCCCGGAGGAAGAGAGAAACGGCCGCCTCATTGGCCGCATTGAGAACCGCTGGCATGGTCCCGCCTTCCCGGATGGCGTCATAGGCCAGTCTAAGACATGGGAAGGCTTCATAGTCGGGCTTTTCAAAGGTCAGGCTCCCCATTTTGAGAATGTCCAGCTTTGAAAAGCCGCTTTGAACCCTTTCCGGGAACGTAAGGGCCAACTGTATGGGAATGCGCATGTCCGGGGCCCCCAACTGGGCCATGACGGAACCGTCAACATATTCCACCATTGAGTGGACTATGCTCTGGGGATGTATGACAACCTCAATTTTTTCGGCTTCCATTCCAAAAAGCCAACTGGCCTCAATCACTTCAAAGCCCTTGTTCATGAGAGTGGCGGAATCTATGGTAATCTTCCTTCCCATTTTCCAGTTGGGATGCCTTAATGCCTCCTCCACGGTGACATTCTGCATCCGGGGAAAACTCCAGCCCTTAAAAGGGCCGCCGGATGCCGTCAGGATAATCCTGGCAACATGCTTTATGTCATTTCCCGTAAGGCATTGAAAAACAGCCGAGTGTTCGCTGTCCAAGGGAAAAATGTCTACCTTATGCTTCTTCGCCTCAGCCATTACCAGCTGGCCGGCGGCCACCAGCGTCTCCTTGTTGGCAAGGGCTATCCTCTTGCCCTTGGAAACAGCCTTAAGGGTCGGCAGGATCCCTGCGGAGCCTACCACGGAAATTACCACGGTTTCCGCTTCTTCCGCCGTCGCCACAAATTCGAAGCCCTCAGGGCCTGAGAGTACCTCCGTTTTTGTGTGTCCCAGCCTCTTTTTCAGCTCCGCGGCAAGGACATCATTCCCCACAGCCGCCAGCCGGGGCTTAAAATCCCGCACCTGCTCCTCTAACAGGTCTATGTTTTCATTGGCTGAAAGCGCCACCACATCTATCCCCAAACCCCTGGCCACTTCCAGGGTTTTCGTCCCAATGGACCCTGTAGAGCCCAGTACCGCGATCTTCTTTTGCATGGACTTTCTCCTTTCTTGGCAGTCCTGGGGGATACGGCTCCCCGTCAGCTTAAATCTTACCCAGGAAAAGGACGCTGTAAAAGTATATGGCGGGAGCCAGCATAATTACACTGTCGAAGCGGTCCAGCACCCCTCCGTGCCCGGGCATGATGTTCCCGAAATCCTTTACGCCTGCGTGGCGCTTAATGGCCGAAGCCGTAAGGTCGCCTACCTGGGCCAAAAGCCCTCCGGCTAACCCCATGACGGCAAAATGGTAAAGGGGAATGCTCTCCTCAAGCCAGCCGGCCTTTGAGGCCAGCAGGCCGAAAAGTACCGACGTCAGGACGCATCCCGCCCATCCGCCGACGGAGCCCTCGATGGTCTTCTTCGGGCTAACCCTGGGGCTAAGCTTATGCTTTCCAAGAAGCATCCCTGTAAAATACCCAAAGGTATCCGCAGCCCAGGCCTGCAGGAACACAAGCCATATAAGCCATTTGCCCTCCGGAAGGTTCCTGACGAGGACAATACAGGAAAAGAAGAAAACCAGGTATAAAACCCCGGCAAGCGTCAGCGATAGATCCACTATGTTGTATTTGGGATAGCCGGCCACCATTATTATAAAAAGAGCCCCAAGCAGCAGGTACATCCCAAGGCCTATTCCGCCGGCGCTTTTTATAAATATGAGCGCCTCCGGCAACTCAAAGTGCAGGTCTGCCAGAATCCAGGAAAACACCGCAGCCAATGCAATAAAGCCCACTGTTTTTACCGGCTTGTATCCCGCCTTTTCCAGGGATTTGTAATACTCAATTAGGCCTATCAGCGTCAGGACCAAAACCCCCAGGCAAAAGACCGTTTTCCCTGCAAGCACAACCGCAAAAAACAGAAGCAGTCCTGCAATTGCGCTTATTACCCTTGTTTTCAGCAATTAGATACCCCCAAATCTCCTCTTTCTCTTTTGATAAACCCTGATAGCCTCCATTAAATGCTGTTCCTTAAAATCGGGCCAGAACACGTCGGTGTACCAGAATTCGGAATAAGCCATCTGCCACAGGAGGAAATTGCTCACCCTTTTTTCGCCGCTGGTGCGGATAATAAGGTCGGGATCCGGTATGCCGGCCGTAAAAAGCCGCTCGGAAAAAGTCTTTTCGTTAAGGTCCTCCAAGGTCAGAGTGCCCAGGCCAACGTCCCTTATGACCTTTTTGACTGCCTGCACTATTTCGTCCCTCCCGCCGTAGTTCAAGGCAAAAACGACCGTCATACCGGTGTTTTCCCGGGTAGCCATTACCACCCTTTTTATCTCACTTTGCAGCTCCGGCGAGAGCTTCCCAATATCCCCTATTACCCTGATCCGGATATTGCTTTCACCCAGCTCGCTGTCTGCCTTTTTTATGCTCTCCATCAAGAGGTCCATAAGGCTGTCCACCTCTGACTTGGGCCTCTTCCAGTTCTCAGTGGAAAAAGCATACAGGGTTAAGTACTTTATCCCCATATTGCTGCATGCTTTTGCCACCCGCCTGAAGGTGTTGGCCCCTTCCCTGTGGCCCACATTTCTCGGCAGCCCCCGCCTCTGGGCCCATCTTCCGTTCCCATCGGGTATTATGGCAATATGTACCGGCAACCTGCCTTTAATCAGGTCATTTTTTCCCCTGAGAAGCCTTCC
>JAKOSZ010000169.1 GCA_029776555.1 Bacillota bacterium
GGACATAGCCATCCTGGGCGGGATTGACGTGGACTTTGTCTGCCGGGCCTCCCCGGAGGAAATAACAAAGCGTTCTTTAGCCATGCTGGAGAGAACGGCGGAAAGAGGCGGGTATGCCCTGGGCACGGGCAACAGTGTGCCCTATTACGTGCCGCGGGAAAACTACTTCGCCATGTTAAAAGCGGCTGAACTGTATAACAGATAGGGCTTAAACAGCGCACCTGACTTCGCAGGAGAAGATGAACAGGCATGGAACTAATACGGAAAGATGTATTGAAGCTGGCCCTTCCCATAGTACTGGAACAGTTTTTTGTAATGTCCCTGGGAATGGTTAACACCATGATAGCGAGCAACAAGGGCAAGGAAGTGGTTTCAGCCATTGGCATGGTGGATTCCATAAGCAACATATTTATCGCCTTTTTTTCCGCCCTGGCGGTAGGCGGCACGGTGGTTGTGGCCTACTATGCGGGCCAGGAAAAAATGAAGGAAGCCAATGAAGCGGCAAAGCAAGCCCTTTTTTCAGGGCTTGCTGTTTCTATTGGCATCACGCTGTTAATATGGGTTTTTCGCTTCCCTGTTATCGGGCTGCTTTTCGGCTCGGCGGAAAAAACCGTAATTGAAAACTCCGTGATATACCTGGCCATAACCCTGCTCTCCTACCCCCTTATATCCTTTACTTCCATGGCTTTTGGGGTCTTAAGGGGAGTTGGGGACACCAGGACGCCCATGAAAATTACCATAATAATGAATGTTTTTAACGCCGTGATGAGTTACCTACTGATATACGGCCTGAATATAAAGTTTTACAGCGGGCGCATTTATTTCCCCGGCTTTGGAGTGGCGGGAGCTGCCATAGCCATTTCCCTGGCCAGGACCGCCGGGGCGGCACTGGCCTCTTTCGCCCTTGTTAGGGGCACGGCCAGGATTAGACTGTCCGGGCTCAAGTCCTTTAAAATCCACATGCCCATGCAGAAGTCCATATATGGAATCGGAATACCGGCAGGCATCGAATCCCTGATGTTTAACGGGGGGAAGCTCATAACCCAGGTCTTTGTGGTTGGAATGGGGACGGTTTCCATTGCCTCAAATTCCATAGGGGGCTCCATCTTCGGGATTATCAACATTCCGGGCAGCGCCCTGAGCATAGCGGCTACAACCCTTGTGGGACAGGAGATGGGAAGGGGCGACAGCGATGGCGCCAAAAATACCCTGGTCTACCTTACCAAACTGTCCATGGTGAGCCTTGCCGCCGTATGTGCGCTGGCCTTTCCATTGGCCCGCGGTTTTTCCTCTCTCTATTCCAGGGATGCGGCCATAATCGAGCTGACAGCCAGGCTGGTGTGGTTGTCAGCTGTGGCCATGCCCATCCTGTGGCCCTTGTCCTTTGTCCTTCCGGCGGGCTTAAAGGGAGCCGGGGACACCAGGTACACCATGGTTACCGCCATCATAGGCATGTGGGCTTTCAGGATAGTTTTAGGATATATCCTGGGCGTCACTGCGGGGATGGGAGTGGTCGGCGTTTGGCTGGGAATGTTTGTTGACTGGCTGGTGAGGGGAGTCCTTTACGCGGCCAGGCTCAAGGGCGGCAAATGGAAGCTCAACGCGGTGGTGTATGAAAGCCCCGGCTGTATGGCCGAAAGCGGCATTGCCGCAAGGTGAGCCGACTATAAACAATATGCCTTGTTTTATTTGACCACGGCTTTATCGCAGCCCAGCCTGCTTTGTCTTTCAAACCGCCCCTTTTTAACGGCGCCGCCGGTATTGGGCAATTTCTCATGATGGGGTTCTCGCCCTGTTCTTTTAAATTTGTCAGTTCCCGTAAATAAAAATATAACACCTGGACACCTTCCAGCATATTATTCTATAGGGTGTTTTACATAAAGCGATCTGCGGAGGTGTAGCTATGTCTGGCGTAAAAGGCATTTTTGACGATTTTCGTGACAATTCGGAAATACTGTTTTTCATCCTGGTGTTCCTGCTTCTCTTCTTCAGACCGAGACGTTTCATATTTGGAGACGACTAAGGGATAATACCGGGCTTGTTTGACCCATGCGGGACGGATGGCCCCGGCAATTGAAAACTTAAAACACGGCGTGCAAAAACCCCGTTTGATAAAGTTTAACGGGGTTTTTTGCGTCCGCCTTCCGGGGAAAGGGGATCTGAACAGCTGGTCGATTGCCCGCAGGCTACTGCCCGGGAGAAAAATAATATATACTATTACTGAAAACGTGTTTTGCTTTAAAAACATATAAGCTCATTGGCCAAATCCGTTCTGTCGGGCAAAGCTGGGGTAAGGGAACCTGTTCTGAAACTGCCTTAAAGGCGTGGCTTTCCGGTTTGGCCTGGCGGCATTATTTTCGGCCGGGGGCAAGATGCCCGGCCGGGAGGGGGGTTACTGTATGGAATTTCCGAAGCTGGACGGCGCCAGCCTTCTAAAGCGCCTGGAACCGCCCCGGGGAAGGGTGCGCATGGTGTTGGACACTGACACTTACAACGAGGTGGACGACCAGTTTGCCCTGGTATACGCCATGTGTTCCGCGGAAAAACTCAAGGTGGAAGCCGTATATGCGGCGCCTTTCTTAAATGAAAGGTCCGAAAGCCCCGCCGACGGGATGGAGAAGAGCTACCGGGAGATCCTGAGGCTGCTCGGCAAGATGGGGCTTTCCCACGAAGGATTTGTCTACAGGGGCTCAGCCATGTACCTGCCGGATATGGACAAGCCGGTGGACAGCGAGGCCGCCAGGGATCTTGTAAAAAAGGCTATGGAAAGCCCTGCCGATGACCCGCTTTATGTAGTTGCCATAGGAGCGATTACAAACGTGGCTTCCGCAATACTTATGGAGCCGGAAATTATTAAAAAAATCGTGGTGGTGTGGCTCGGGGGAAACCCCTGCTACTGGGCCCACACCCATGAGTTCAACCTCTGGCAGGATACCGCCGCCGCAAGGGTTATATTTGACAGCGGCGTCCCTCTTGTCCAGATACCGTGCCTGGGTGTGGCATCCCACCTTCTCACCTCCCTGCCGGAGCTGGAAGCCCACATCGGGGGTAAAAATCCGGTGTGCGACGCCCTGCTGGAGCTCTTTGAGAATTACGTGCCTGACCATTTCGGATTTGCAAAGGAAATATGGGACATAGCAGCCGTAGCCTACCTGGTGTGTCCCCAGTGGGTGCCCACTTTCATAATCCCCAGTCCCATCCTTAGCGAACAGCTAACCTGGAGTATGGATCGCAGCAGGCACTTTATCCGGACCGCTGCTTTTGTCAGGAGGAATGAAATATTCAGGGACCTCTTTAAAAAGCTTTCCGGGATAAAGGTATAAGGCTTTTTCTTTTGTGTATTTTCAGTTTCATAAAAATTTATCGCATATTTTTCCTGCAGGCCTTGTTTTACCTTTCAGGCTGGGTTAATATTATGGCACAGGATGTTGACAGAATATTTCCAATGAATTTTAAGCGGGAAAAGGGTAAGCCGGAAATTTTTAAGCATATCAAACTGAATGAGGGAGGGTGGGGCAGCTTTGACCTTGATGTGGAAAGAGATAAATGAGCAGCCCGAGGTGCTTGAAAGGTGCATAAAAGAGAACGCCGGAACCATTTCAGCCCTGTCGGAGGAAATCAAAAAGAGGGGAATATCCTGGGCCTGCATGGCCGCCAGGGGGACGTCGTTGAACGCTGCCATTTACGGCAAATACGCCCTGGAGGTTTTGACGGGAATCCCGGCAGGTGTAGCCGCGCCTTCCGTCCTGACGGTGTATGGCAAAAAACCGCGGTATAAGGACTGCCTGGTCATAGGTGTCTCCCAGTCGGGCATGGCCGGCGACGTGCTGGAGGTGCTCCGGGAGGCAAAGGGCCAGGGGGCCTTGACCGTGGCCATTACCAACTCAACGAGTTCCCCCATGGCGTCGGAGGCGATGTACCACCTCTGGTGCGCGGCAGGGGAGGAAAAGAGCGTACCTGCCACAAAAACCTATACGGCCCAGATGATGCTCTTGGCACAGCTTGCGGCGGAACTGGCCGGCAGCAGGGAAGAAAAAGAAAGGCTTTCCGCTGTGCCCGGCGTCGCAGCGAAGGTCCTGGCGGACACGGAGGCGGTGGAGAAGGCCGCGGATACATATAAGGACATGAGGGAATGTGTTGTTCTGGCCAGGGGCTTCTGTTACCCGGTGGCCCGGGAAACGGCCCTGAAGATACAGGAGACGTCTTATGTGCGCGCCCTGGCTTTTTCCGCCTCTCAGTTCAAACACGGCCCCGTGGCCCTGGTAGAAAAGGGTACTCCCGCCATAGCCCTGGTGCCTGAGGGCCCCACGTCGGGAGAGATGAAGGACCTTTTGGACAGGCTTAACCGGCTGGGAGCAGACATATTGGCTTTTACCAACGACAGGGACGCGGCCGGGAAAGCCCGGCGCTCCGTTATGGTTCCGGAGTCGGAAAGCGAGCTGGCGGCCCCCTTTTATATTGCGCCTAAAATCCAGATGTTTGCCTGCCAGCTGACCCTTAAAAAGGGCCTTTGCCCTGATACCCCAAGGGAATTGAGCAAGGTGACGGTTACAAGGTAGCAGAGCCTGGCCTGGCCGGATGAGAAAAGGGCATGGCAGATGTCCCAAAAAGAAGCGAGCTTGCGCCAGAAGCTACTGGCACAAACGGGAGGCCGGCAAGGCTTCTCAATATAAAAGAGAAGGTGATACTGTGCTTAGAAAATACCTGGATGCCATAAGCGGCAAAGCCCTCAGTTACTGGGAGGACAGGATAACTGCCCAGTTGAAGTACGCGAAAATGGTGTCAGAGGTGAAAAAGGGCGTCTACGACAGCTGTATTGATTCTACCGCCGGGTTCCTGCTGAACCGCTTTTCCGGGGAAGGGGCCATAACCCGCCATGACGTTGAAAAAGCGGAAGAGATGCTTGCCCCGGTAGGGAAAGACGCCAAAAGTTATACGGTATTGTGCGCCGCCCATGCCCACATTGACATGAACTGGATGTGGAGTTACGACGAGACGGTGGCCATTACCCTGGACACTTTCCGCACCATGCTTGACCTGATGAAGGAGTACCCGGACTTTAAGTTCTCCCAGTCCCAGGCTTCGGTGTACAGGATGGTGGAGGAGCATGACCCCGCCATGTTGGAAGAGATCAAAGCGAGGGTAAAGGAGGGAAGGTGGGAGGTAACCGCCAACACCTGGGTGGAGACGGACAAGAACCTGCCCAGCGGAGAGAGCCTGGCCAGGCACATCCTCTACACCAGGCGGTACCTGTCCAAACTGCTGGGAATTGACCCGGAAAGCCTGAAGCTGGATTTTGAACCCGACACCTTCGGCCACAGCCTGCACACTGCCGAGATTCTGTCCAAGGGCGGGATAAAGTATTACTACCACTGCAGGGGATATGACGGCCACAACATATACTGGTACACCGCGCCTTCGGGAGCCCGGGTGCTTGTTTACAGGGAGCCCTTCTGGTACAATGCCGACATCAACTCATCCATAGGCCTCTATGTCCCCGGCTTTTGCCATAAGCACGGCATTGACACCATGATTAAGGTGTACGGCGTGGGCGACCACGGAGGCGGGCCTACCCGGAGGGACATAGAGAGGATAATCGACATGGGCAGCTGGCCCGTATTCCCTCAAATCCGGTTTGGGACCTTCCACCAGTTCTTTGAGAGCCTGGAAAGGGGCTCGGCCAATTTCCCCGCCGTGACGGAGGAACTGAATTTCATATTTGACGGCTGCTACAGCTCCCAGTCCAGGATAAAAACAGGCAACAGGGTCTGCGAGAACGCCCTGGGTGAAGCCGAGGCCTTTTCCAGCCTTGTGAGCACTTCTACGGGCGTGCCCTACCCGAAGGAGGATTTTGTAAAGGCCTGGGAGAATGTGCTTTTCAACCATTTCCACGACATTATCCCCGGTTCGGGGAAAAGGGAGACCAGGGAGTACGCCATGGGCCTATACCAGAAGAGCCTGGCCATCGCCACCCAGAAGAAGACGATCGCATTAAACTCCATAGCCGGAAAAATAGACACGGCGAAGCTCTGCGCTGCGCCTGACTTAAGCGGGAGCACGGCGGAAGGCGCCGGCGTGGGCTTTAAAATAGA
>JAKOSZ010000170.1 GCA_029776555.1 Bacillota bacterium
CTTCGTCGCTGCTAAGGGGTGGAGGCAGCACTTCGCTCCCGCCTATGTAGTGTACCGGAAAGGGTATGCGCAGCTTCAGCTTCCGCAGTATGTTTAAGTACTTTATTCTGGCAGCCAGTCTGAGTTTGTTGATCAGTCGCATAATTCCATCTCCCTCCATTTTGTACCTGATATTGCCCCGGGCAGAATTCCAAGGAGCTTTTTCAGCCGCATTCCACGCTGTGTTAAGCCCAACTTCCCCTGTCAGTTTTCTCATGGCCGTGTTGCTTACGTCACCCCGCTCCTTTCGGCCACCACGTCAGGACTGAGCAGAGCCGCGTAGCTTTCATCCCTTGAGAGGTTCCTGTTGTATATCCCGATTATTACGTTGTATATCCCCCTTTTCTCGCTGTTGTCCTCTATTTCAATGTAGTCGGGCTTAAAGCCTATCAGAACCCCGTTCTCCTTGCCAAGGGAAGAAAAGGGTATCAGCCTGAACCTTGAATACCAGGACGACCTTGAAACAATGCTGGTAACCTGTCCCAGGTCGCTTTCCAGTGACTTTTCAAATATCTCCTTTATTTCTGAAGGCAGTATGCTCTTAATGGCGGCAAACTCAACCACCACCACCGGCATATTCGTAATAGGGTCCCGCAGGGAGTTTCCCGTGTCCACCAGCGCCGCCAGGTCTGCCGTCAGGTTGTCAAATATTATTTTAAGCTGCACCAGCAGCCTCTCCTTTGACAGCTTCACCTGGATGACATCCCAGAAGACCTTTAGTATGATTATGGCCGCCAGGGCCGAAAAGACCACCAGGTTCAGCTTGGACTGCCAGTAGACGTAAATAATGCCGTCCTCCACGAAACCCCCGCTTTTGTCCATGTACAGGAAGGCAAAAGCGGCTCCGGCAAAAATAAAGGTGGCGATATAAAAAATCACCAGGGTTTTCATAAAAGCCGCCGCCCGGGCGGGCGTAAAGGTAACGGCCACTATCAAAAAGGACAGCGCGATTTTGGAAACGGTAGTGTAGTAAAACTGCCGTTCCGGGAAAAGAACCAGCGCCACTACGTACAGCGCCCCGATTAAGGCCCCGGCCAACAGGCGGTAGCTGGAAACGCGGCTCCTGGAAAACTTCATTGTTATCCACAGGATAAGGTAGTTGATAACAACGTTTTCTAAAAACAGGACGTCCAAATATATCTCCACGGGCATACCCCACAATCCGTCGGTCCGGCCTGAAATTGACAAACAAGCTCTGAATCGGCGCTTCTCCCTAAAGGACCCGCATATCCCCCGGAGGGGACAAACAGCCTCCCGGCTTTTTCCGCCGGACTTTCATCCGGGGAAAACGGCATCCGGCTCCGCAGGCGCCGGCGATGCGATGCGCATTTCCCTGTCTACTCATATTCAGGTGCTTGTTTATATATGTATATGTTTATTATACAAACCGCATGACGTATAATTTGTCAAAGGGAACTGTAGAAAAAGGAAAAGCTTATGACAAAAAGGCGCTCAAATCGGGAATTCGAGCGCCTTTTCAAGCTTTTGCCGTTTTGACTTGTTTTAAAGTTACTTCAGCCTGTTTCTCCTTAGGAATGTGGGTATGTCTAGCTCGTCTTCATTAGCAGGGATTACTTTGCTGGACAGCTTGTCAAAGGGTAAAGAGTCTGATTTTTCAGTAAGCTTGTCGCCTTTTCTAAACACCGGCCCTCTTTCAAAGCCGGTGGCAATAACCGTTACGGCTATTTCGTCCTTCATATTCTCGTCAATGACCGCCCCAAGTATTATGTTGGCGTCCGGGTCCACCGATTTTATAATCAGCTCTGCCGCCAGGTTGACTTCAAACAGGCCCAGATCACTGCCGCCGGTTACATTCAAAAGCACCGCTTTGGCCCCCTCGATAGAGGTCTCCAGCAGCGGGCTATGTATGGCCTGCTTTGCGGCTTCCTCGGCCCTGCTGTCGCCCGAAGCCCTTCCGACGCCCATATGGGCTATCCCGGTGTTGAGCATTATTGTACGCACGTCGGCAAAGTCCAGGTTTATGAGGCCAGGCACCGCTATAAGGTCCGAAATGCCCTGAACGCCCTGCCTTAAAACGTCATCGGCGATCTTAAAGGCGTCCACCAGTGAAGTCTTCTTCTCAGCCACGGTAAGAAGCCTGTCATTGGGTATGATAACAAGGGTATCCACACAGTCTTTCAGGTTTTCTATCCCCTTCTCCGCATACTGCATCCTCTTCCTGCCTTCAAAGGTAAAGGGCTTGGTCACCACACCCACAGTGAGGATTCCCATTTCTCTGGATATCTGCGCAACAATGGGCGCTGCGCCTGTGCCTGTTCCTCCCCCCATACCGGCTGTAATGAAAACCATGTCCGCGCCTTTTATGGTCTGGGCGATTTCTTCCCTGCTCTCGTTGGCGGCTTTCTCGCCGATCTCAGGGTTGGCTCCGGCCCCCAGACCTTTGGTGATCTTGTCTCCAATCTGTATCTTGGTATTGGCCTTTGACAAAAACAATGCCTGCTTGTCGGTGTTAATGGCGATAAAATCCACTCCCCTCAAACCGGCGGCTATCATCCTGTTTACGGCATTGTTTCCTCCCCCGCCTATACCTACCACCTTTATCTGGGCGAACTGTTCCGTGTCAATATCGAACTCCAGCAAGTTAAATCCCCCTTTACTAAAGTCTCATATCCTTTGCCAATTCAAACGCAGGCCTTTTTTAAGCCATTTATGCCCACGGCTGTCATGCTTACGTTATTATGTCTTTACATGTTTTTGCCGGGTTGACAGAAGAATACCCTGCAATTAACCGCTTACAAACTAAATATATTCTATCATAAAATTTTAAGCAATACGGAAATTAAAAATAAACCCGGCTTTTATGTCACTTTCCTAAAAAAGGCTTTTTACCAGTTTCACCAGGTAATCAAACAGGGCAAAGCGTTTCTTTTCTTCGCCCTTGCTCTGCAGTTTTACTTCGCTTTTCGCATTGGCATTCCTGTAGTGGTTCATGGCATACCTGACAATGCCCGCGGCGGTAGAGTATTCTATTTTGGGCACATCCAGGCTCCTGAAAGACGCAAGCCTTGCCGAACAGCCGAAAACCTGTCGGGCTATCTCGCATCCGCCGCTTAAGAAGTATATACCTGCTCCGGTCAGTACAACGCCCTCCATGTAGCCCCCGGCAATTCCCCTGCTCTCCAGGAGGTTTTTGCAAAGGGCAAATATCTCCTGCACTCTCGCTTCGATTATTTCCACGATTTCAGATATCCTTACAACCTTCTTGCGCCCGTCGTTTATGTCCGTGACGCTTATCTCATGGTCATTGGTTATTAATGACGTCAAGGCAAGTCGGTATTCTCTTTTAATTTTTTCGGCTTCATGGTAAGGGATTTTTAGAGTAATGGAAATGTCATTGGTGATATGATCTCCCCCGACGGGAATGGAACCGCAGAAGACCAGCTTTTTATTCCTGAAAAAGGATACGTCGGTGACTCCCCCGCCCATGTCTATCAGCACAACACCCAAATCCCTCTCGTCAGGCGCCAGGGCCGTCTCTCCCGTGGCTAGCGCCTCCACCACAATCCCGCTGACCTTTATCCCGGCTCTTTCCATGCTCCTCACAATGTTCTGCACCGAGGTTATCTTGCCCACAATGATGTCAGCCTCTACTCCCAGTTTTACGCCCACCATGCCAACGGGGTCCAGGATTTCATCATAGCTGTCCACGGTGTACTGCCTTGGCACTATGTCAATCAGCTGCATATCCTGGGGGACGGGAACATCTCTTACGGAATACAATAGCTTGTCCACATCCCTCCTGGTGATCTCCCTGTCTTCGCTGGATACGCTGATCTCCTTCCTGTTGCCCACAATGCCCACGTGCAGGCCCGCTATATTTACATAAGCCGAGACCACTTTCACGTTAGCCATCTCTTCCGCTTGTCTCACCGACTTTCTGATGGTCTCGGCGGTATTTTCTATATCCACAATTACGCCCTTCTTTACACTGTTTAAGCCCTCTTTCCCGGTGCCGAGAATCTCAACCCTCTCCGGGTCGCCAACACGTCCTATCACCGTACTGACTTTCGTGGTACCAATGTCAATACCTGCTATTATTACACCGTCCACTTATCCAAACCCCCTGATGAGCCGAGCGCAATTAAAATAAACGACCCTTTTAGACTATATTATCCTTTTTTAAGTACTTATTCAATATATGTCTGCGAATAATGCCGAAATTTAAGAAAACGCGGTTGCCAAAGGCGAATATGGCGGCAAGATACAGCTGCAAATCCAGCTGGTCTCCTATATAAGCCAGCACCCCGGCCAGTAAAGCGTTGCCAAAAAACCCGGTCAGAAACACCCTTAAATCAAACTTTCCCTGCAAAATAGCGGCCACGCCGCCGAACACCGAATCCAGCGCCGCCAGGATAGCCACGGCCACATATTTGGAACTTTGGGGTGAAATATTCAAGGGTATGAAGCTTCCTAAAAGAAGTCCCAGCAATAACCCTATTAACGGTATCATGGTTTAGCCCCCTATCATCAGTTTTGACTGCCCACCGGGTTGGAATACCGGATTTTCGCCCGCCGTAAAGTCCAGGGTGCCCCGTTCATCCTTTCCTATTCCCACCAGGTATATTTGTCTTAAGCTGTCAAGCCTGTACACCAGTTCCCTTAAATCGCCCAAATTCACATCAATCC
>JAKOSZ010000171.1 GCA_029776555.1 Bacillota bacterium
AAGACTCTTAAACTTCAGAAATTACATAGACGAAGCAATTGAGTTTTCAGACAGCTTAAACGTCATATACGGAGAAAACGCCCAGGGGAAAACGAACATACTGGAGTCAATTTTCCTTTGCGCCTCCGGCAGGTCCCACAGGACCTCGAAAGACCATGAGCTCATAAACACCGATTCCGAGTATTCAAGGATTTGGGTGGGCCTGTTAAAAAATGACAGGCAGACGTCGGTTGAAATGGCCCTGTCAAAAAGGGACAGGAAGAAGGTATGGATAAACAGCGTACACATAAGGAAGCTGGCGGAACTTATGGGTTTTATTACGGTGGTGATGTTTTCGCCGGAAGACCTGATGGTAATAAAGGAGGGGCCTTCCGAAAGGAGAAGGTTTATTGACATAACCCTAAGCCAGCTTAAGCCGTCTTATTTTTTCGACCTGCAGCAGTATAACAGGATACTTTTGCAGAAGAATACGGTATTGAAGAGCGGCAGCAGCAGTAAAGCCCTGTGGGACACAATTGAAATCTGGAACAAGAGCCTGGCCCGGATAGGGGCAAGGATCATGGCGACAAGGAACGAGTACGTGAAAAAGCTGAGCGGCAAAGCCGGAGAAAAGCACTTAAGCTTAAGCGACGGAAAGGAACTGCTTTCCATTAGGTACAGCCCTTCCTTTCCCTTGGAAGGGGAGACCAGGGAGGAAATAGAGGCAAAGTTTATAAAGGTACTGAAGGACTCGGCGGAGAAGGAAATGGCAAGGCAGACAACCCTGTTCGGGCCCCAGAGGGATGAATACGAAGTAATTTTGAACGGGGCCAGCATAAAGCAGTATGGTTCCCAGGGACAGCAAAGGTCGGCCATCCTGTCCATAAAGCTTTCCGAACTGGATATCATAAAAGAAGAAACCGGTGATTACCCTGTGCTCCTGCTGGACGACGTCATGTCGGAGCTGGATGTGAACAGGCAGAAGTACCTGCTGGGCTGCCTGGAGAAGGTGCAAGTGTTTGCTACCTGCACCGACGAAAGCTTTTTTAGAAAAGAAAAAAGCTTAAGGGGCAGGTTTTTAAAAATACAGGGGGGAAAAGTGGTGGAGGCGTGGCAGCAACAAGGGGAGGATTTGATTAGTAGGAATGTTTAATATAAAATGTTATATAGTTGAAGAAAATCAGGAGGAAAAAAATGTTTTTGCACATCGGAGGAGAATACATTGTACCTTTGAAGAACCTGATAGGTATTTTTGACATGGAAGCATCCACCGTAACGAAAGACACGAAAGAGTTTTTAAGAACTGCCGAAAAAGGGGGATTGTTAGAAAGTGTGACCAATGAACTGCCCAAATCTTTTATCCTTATGAAGGACGGTAAGGGATGGAAGGTCTATTTTTCTTCCATATCCACCCCGACTCTTAGTAAAAGGGCCTTCTCCGAAGGAGAATCGCCCGTAGAGAGACTGAAGAAAAAAGGTTAAATATACTATTTAAGCAGGAGGAAACTATGGCTGTAAAACGAAAGAATGAGAAAACCTATGATGAAAGTCAGATTCAGGTGCTGGAAGGGCTTGAGGCTGTAAGAAAAAGGCCGGGCATGTATATAGGCAACACGTCCAGCAGGGGTCTCCATCAGCTGGTGTTTGAGATAGTGTCCAACAGCATCGATGAGGCGCTGGCGGAAAGGTGTGACGAAATAGAAGTAACGGTGAGGAAGGACAACTCTGTGGTGGTAAAGGACAACGGCGGCGGTATTCCCGTGGGAATGCATCCCAAAATGGGCATACCTACCGTGGAAGTGGTGCACACCATGCTGCACGCGGGAGGAAAATTCGGAACCGGGGCTTACAGCGTGTCAGGGGGACTTCATGGCGTAGGAGCGGCGGTAGTAAACGCCCTGTCGGAATACATGGAAGTGGAGGTATGCAGGGACGGGAAAATATTCAGGCAGAGGTATGAAAGAGGAAAGGCCATGACTCCGCTCCAGGTTATCGGGGAAACGGAGGAAACCGGGACTAAGACCACTTTCAAGCCTGACCCGGAAATCTTTGAAGACACCTCCTTCGACCATGATTTACTGATTGACAGGTTCAGAGAGATGGCCTTTTTAAACAAGGGTGTAGCCATCAGGTTAATAGATGAAAGGCTGGAGGAAAAGGTAGTAAAGAACTTCCAGTATGACGGGGGCATTGTATCATTTGTTGAGTTCCTGAATAAAAACAAGGAAGCGCTTCATGAAAAGGTCATATACTTTGAGGGAAAGAAAGACAATGAGTATGTTGAAATAGCTTTGCAGTACAACAATTCCTATGTTGATACAATTTACAGTTATGCCAACGACATTGCCACAACCGAAGGCGGAACCCATCTTACGGCCTTTAAAACGTCATTGACCAAGGTTTTGAACGACTACGCCAGGAGACATGGCCATTTGAAGGAGAACGACAAGAACCTGACGGGGGATGACGTGAGGGAAGGACTGACAGCCGTAATCAGCGTAAAACTGCCGGAGCCCCAGTTTGAGGGCCAGACCAAGACAAGGCTTGGAAACTCCAGTACAAGGGTCGTGGTTGAAAGCGTAATCAACGAGAAGTTGGAAGCCTTTTTGGAAGAGAATCCCCCTGTGGCCAGGAGCATAGTGGAGAAGTGTATTTTGGCGGCCAAAGCGCGGGAGGCGGCCAGGAAAGCCAGGGATATTACAAGGAGGAAAAACGCCCTGGAGGCATCGACCCTTCCGGGAAAACTGGCCGACTGCTCGGAAAGAAACCCGAAGATGACGGAGATATATATTGTTGAGGGCGACTCGGCCGGAGGGTCGGCAAAACTGGGCAGGGACAGGAGATTCCAGGCCATTCTTCCCCTTTGGGGCAAGATGATGAACGTGGAAAAGGCCAAATCCAAGATCGAAAAAGTGTTTGGGAATGAAAAGCTGATGCCGGTAGTTACCGCTCTTGGCGCCGGAATCGGGGAAGACTTTGACATCAGGAAGCTAAGGTATGACAAGATTATTATCATGGCGGACGCGGACGTGGACGGCTCCCATATAAGAATGCTGCTGCTCACATTCTTTTTCAGGTACATGAGGCCGCTGATTGAGAACGGGCATGTCTATATAGCCCAGCCCCCCCTGTATAAGATAGGGAAGGGAAAAGAAGAGATATACGCCTACAATGAAAAGGAAGTTGAGGAGGCCATAAAAAAGAGAAAGTGGAAGAAGGAAGACTGCGTAATCCAGAGATTTAAAGGCTTGGGAGAAATGAACCCCGATCAGCTCTGGCAGACCACCATGAACCCGGAAACCAGGACTATACTTAGGGTTAGCCTGGAGGATGTCCAGTCGGCGGAAGAGGTGTTCAGCGATTTAATGGGCGAAAGGGTTGAACCCAGGAAGGAGTTTATAGAAAAACACGCAAAGTACGTTGTAAACATAGACGTTTAAACTTGGCTTTAAAACTGCCTGACAGGACCTGATAAAGAG
>JAKOSZ010000172.1 GCA_029776555.1 Bacillota bacterium
AAAACCGCTACTGGACTTACAACTTAAGCACCGTTGACATTTCAAAAATTATCGAAACGGCTCCAGTTTTAAAAGACATCTCTTTAAGGTATGACCTTGAAATCTGCTGCCTTTCCACTTATCTGGGACTCTGGGATACAGAAAACATTGAGAACGCCTTAAAAGCTGCCGGAATTGCCGGATGCAGGAACATACGGGTCAACGTCCCCGTATACAACGGCTCGGAGAACTACCGCACCCTCTTTAACCGGGCCCAGGAACAGATAAAAGTGCTGGAAAAACTGGCAGCCTCTTATGAAAAGCGAATCATATTCGAGATACACATGGGCAACATAATCCCCAGCGCCAGTGCCGCCTACCGCCTGGTTTCCCCCTTCGACCCCAGGTTCATAGGCGTAATTTATGACCCCGGCAACCTGGTCACCGAAGGCTATGAAAACTACCAGATGGGCATAGAGCTGCTGGGTGAGTACCTGGCCCACGTGCACATAAAAAACAGTGTCTGGAAACAGGATAAGACTGAACCTGACGGCACCGTGAGGTACCGGACCGCCTGGGTCCCCTTCAAGGAAGGCTGCGCGGATTTGAAGAAAGTGTTAAGGCTGCTTAAGGCGGCGGGTTATGACGGCTTTGTTTCCGTTGAGGATTTTTCCAACGATGATGACACCCGCACCAAGCTTCAGAAAGACATTGAATTTATAAAGTCCGTATAATATTAAAAAGGAGGTGTCGGCTGTGAGCAGGTTTATACTAAGCGCCTTTGGAGACGAAATCGCCCCGGATCTGAAAACCCAGATGGACGTCCTGGAAAGCCACGGCATCGGCTGCATAGAGATCCGCAACGTGGACGGAAGGCCCATTGTGCACCACTCCCTCCGGGAGGTTGGGGAAATCAGGAAAAAACTTGATGAAAGGGGCTTTAAAATATCCGCTGTGGGTTCTCCCATAGGGAAGATTTTCATAAAGGACGACTTTTCTCCCCACCTGGACCTTTTCAGGCACACCCTGGAAGCGGCTAAAATACTTGAGGCGCCCTACATCAGGCTCTTCAGTTTCTACATGCCCAAGGGGGAAGACCCCGGTCTCTACAGGGACGAGGTTTTGAAGCGCTTTGAAGAGTTTATTAAGGCAGCCCGGGGCAGCGGCATAACCCTTCTCCACGAGAACGAAAAGGGCATATACGGGGACACTCCCGGGAGATGCCTGGACCTTTTTAACTCCCTGGAATGCGATTATCTCAAGGCCACCTTTGACCCGGCCAATTTCGTCCAGTGCGGTGTTAGCACTTATCCTGACGCCTACGAGGTCTTGAAAAAGCACATTGCATACCTGCACATAAAGGACGCGGTCTTGAGCGACGGCCACGTGGTCCCGGCAGGTTACGGGGACGGGAAAGTGAAAGAGCTGCTGGCCGCCCTTTACAGAGACGGCTTTAAGGGATTCCTCTCCCTGGAGCCTCACCTGGGCTACTTTGAAGGCCTTGCCTCCCTGGAGCTGGATTTAAAGGTGGCCGACATGCCGGAAGGGGGCCCCAGGATGTTTGCGGTGGCAGCCCTGGCTTTAAAGAAGCTCCTTGAGGAAATCGAGAAGGAATAGGGCGTGAAAAGCCTATACGGGAAGCTTTCCCTTTGCCGGTGAATATGACACCAGGGATATGAGCGGGAATAGAAAGCTTTACGGGGCCCTGTCCCCAATATACTGAAAAAGCAAAAGGAGGTACTTATGAGCAAGGTAAGGATTGGAGTAATTGGCATTGGCGGAATGGGCAGCACCCACGCCATGTACCTGAAAAAGGGCGACATTGCCGGCGCTGAACTCACAGCAGTGTGTGATATAAATCCCGAACGCTTAAAATGGGCAAAAGAGAACCTGGGTGAGGACGTAAAAACCTTTGACAATGCCGAGGCCCTCTTTGCGGCAAAAGTGGTGGATGCCATAATGATAGCCACTCCTCACTACTTCCACCCGCCACTGGCCATCCGCGGCTTTGAAAACGGTCTCCACGTCCTGACCGAGAAGCCCGCGGGGGTCTATACCAGGCAGGTCAGGGAGATGAATGAGGCGGCGGCTAAGAGCGGAAAGGTCTTCGGCATCATGTTCAACGTAAGGACAAACCCCATTTTCCAAAAAATCCGGGACCTCATAAGCTCCGGGGAACTGGGAGAGTTGAAGAGGATCATATGGATTGTAACAAACTGGTACCGCTCCCAGAGCTACTACGATTCGGGGGGATGGCGCGCCACATGGAGCGGAGAAGGCGGAGGCGTGCTTTTCAACCAGTCTCCCCACCAGCTTGACCTCTGGCAGTGGATCTTCGGGCTGCCGAAACGGGTGAGGGCCTTCTGCTACTTCGGCAAGTGGCATAACATCGAAGTGGAAGACGATGTTACGGCTTACATGGAATATGAAAACGGTGTTACGGGCAGTTTCATCACCACCACCGCCGACGCCCCGGGAACAAACCGCCTTGATGTAAGCGGAAACAGGGGCAAGATAGTGGTTGAAGACGGCAAGATAACCTTCTGGCGCCTCCGGGTACCGGAGAGGCAGTTCAACCAGGAATACAGGGGCGGATTCGGAGAGCCTGAATGCTGGAAGTGCGAAATCCCGGTCCACGGCAGGGAGACCGGCCACCGGGGCATAACCCAGGACTGGGTGAACGCGATTCTTAAGGGTACTCCCCTTTTGGCGCCGGGTTACGAGGGAATCAAGGGCGTTGAGCTTGCCAATGCCATGGTCTTGTCCTCCTGGACCGACGACTGGGTGACCATACCTGTGGATGAAGACCTGTATTATGAGAAGCTGCAGGAGAAAATCAGGAGTTCTACCTTCAGGAAGGACCCTAACCAGTCAAAGGCCCTCAACGTGGAAGGGTCCTTCAGTAAGATATAAAGCCGCTTTGCCTAAGCCGGCCTGTTTTAAGAAAACATCAACTCTTAAAGGGGCCAGCGAAGATATGCTGGCCCCTTGTGAACAGGTGAAGATTATGAAAAAGTATAACGCTGCGATAATTGGATGCGGAGCCATTTCGCCGATACATGCCAACGCCATAAGGGGGAGTTCAAGGGCTAACCTTTATGCCGTATGCGATATCCTTCCGGAAAAGGCCGGGGCCCTTGCTGAAAAGTACGGCTGCAAGTGGTTTGCCGACTATAAGGAACTGCTTATGGACACCGGCGTGGATGTGGTTCACATATGCACCCCCCATTACCTTCACAGGGTCATGGCCATAGATGCCATGAAAAGCGGCAAGCATGTCCTGGTGGAAAAGCCCATAGCCACACGCTCCATCCACGGGGAAGAAATGGTAAACGTCTCCCGGGAAACGGGAATGAGGCTGGGAGCATGTTTCCAGAACCGCTACAATGATACTTCCGTCAAAATAAAGCAATTCCTGGAAAGTGGCAAAGCGGGCAGGATAATCGGGGCCAGGGCTTTTGTAACCTGGCACCGGGACCGGAACTACTATGCCGGCAGCGACTGGCGGGGGAAAAAGGCCACGGAAGGCGGCGGAGTCCTCATTAACCAGGCTATCCATACCCTTGACCTCCTGCAGTGGTTTTTGGGCGATGTGGAGAGGGTAAAAGGCAATGTGGACACCAGGCTGCTAAAAGACGTCATTGAAGTGGAAGACACGGCGGAAGCCACAATAATATTCAAAAGCGGGGCGGTGGCCCTGTTTTACGCTACCAACTGCTACGCCAAGGACTCCCCCGTGGAAATGGAAATCATATGCGAAAAGGCCGTCCTTAAGCTTTCCGGCGGGCTGACAATCAGCTGTTCCGACGGGACCCGGGAGTACACGGAGGACACGGATCTGAAGACGGGAGGAAAGCCCTACTGGGGCTGCGGACATGCCGCCCTGATAGAGGACTACTACGACTGCCTGGCCGAAGAAAAACCCTTCAGGGTAGACGGCCGCCAGGCTCTGCCATCCCTCAGGATCATAGAGGCTGTTTACGATTCCTCAAGAACGGGAAAGGATATGTTGTTCAAGAAATAACTCTTTTCAAGAAAAATAAATTGTGGTAATATGTTGCAATATATAAGCCGGCATTCGCCATGAAGCCGGACTTGTATAAATCTCAACGCCATAAGGGTATATTTCGTCTTATATCCTTAATGGAATAAGAACGGAGGAAGGTTATGAAAGGACAAAACGCAGTACTGAACACCACTCTCAGCACCAGGCGCATTGCCGTTGTAGGCGTACTCTCGGCAGTTTCAATAGTTCTCGGCCTGACGGGATACGGTTTCGTTCCCCTTCCACTGGTGAGGGCTACCACCATGCACATTCCCGTAATCATCGGAGCCATAGCGGAAGGCCCGGTGGTAGGAGCCTTGATAGGCCTGATATTCGGCCTGTCCAGTTTTTACCAGAACGCTACGGCTCCCACCTCTCTGCTCTCGCCCTTTTTCTTAAACCCGGTTGTGTCGGTTCTCCCGCGCATGCTCATAGGGATAACGGCATATTACGGGTACAGGCTGATACCGGCAAGGCTGGGTTACGGAAAGCTCCTGTCAGGAGGGATTAACGCTCTGAAAATAGGTGTCGGGGCCGCCATAGGCTCCCTGACCAACACCGTCGGAGTGTTGTCCCTGATATACTTCATCTATGCCAATAAACTGGCCGAGGCGTTAAATTCCAACATAGACCAGGCGGCTGCCAAACTCCTGGCCATTGGAACTGCAAACGGCATACCGGAAGCTGTCCTGGCTGTGATTGTGGCGGTGCCGGTGGTGCTGGCAGTAAAAAAGTTAAAGGACACTGAAAGCTGAAAAAACCGGAACACAGGGGGACGGTTCTTTTGTGCAGCGCAAAGAATGCAGGAGGGACAGCCTTAAAAAGCTGCCCCTCCTCATTTATTCCGGTCAAGGCCTTTTGTTTTCTCCAGTTTAACCCTTACCGCCACCGGATAAAGCCCCTCTTTTGATCCCGTACCTCTCCAGAAGAAGCATCAGGGGATAGCCCAGCCCATAGCAGGCCGCCAGCTGGCCGGCGGCGATGGTGAGCACCGTGAGAAAGAAAGGGGCTCCCAAAGCAAGCTTAAGGACAATGGGTATAATAACGGCATTTGCCACTACGGGAGGCAGGGGCGCCAGCACCCGCTTAGGAGCCTTGGAGGTCAAAAGGGCGGCTATAAGAGTGGCAAGGCTTCCAAACACCACGTCCAGGGGGCCGTTTCCGGCAAATATGTTGGCTATCAGGCAACCTGCAGTAAGTCCATAGACGGCAGCCGGCGTATAGTAGGGAAGCACTGTCAGCATCTCCGAAACCCTTACCTGTACCGGTCCGGAGCTTAAGGGTATCACAATGGTCAGCACGGCATACACTGCCGCAATAATCCCCGCTTGAGTCAAAAACTTTACCTTTTTCATTCCATCTCCTCCACGGCAATATCGCCTTATCCTTCCGTGGCTACACCTCTTCATCAAGGCCGATAAGGCCTGAAATTCGGTCATTTTTCAGCAGATCAACCAATTCCGGGGGGCTAATTATTCTTTCCGGTATTATTATTCCGCCTTTCGCCAAATCCTCTCCCTGGTGAAAGTCGGAGCCCGAAATCATCTTAAGATGGTGCTTAAGGGCGAAGGCCAGGGCTTCGTGGTTCCTGCTGTTATGCCTTGGGTTGCCGTTAAAAACCTCCACCCCGTCCAAACAGGCGGGGTCAACCGGCACCATACCGGGCCGAAAGGGGTGGGCCTGGTAAACCAGGAGGCCTTTTCCCTCAGCCAGTTTCTTAAAAGCCGAAAGCCCTATTTTATAAAGCTCTTTATAATCTTTTAAAAAGGCTTCATCCACGCCGTATACAAGGTAGTCGTTGGGGTTTTCGGTAAAGCGTATCTCAATGCCCGGTATGACCGAAAGGCCAATCTTCTCCCCTTCTTCCCGGGCAATATGAAAACCAAGCAGAAACCTGTCGACTTTCTCCTCCCAGCCAATATCCCCCAGGGAGTTAAAGAAGCCGTCATAGTAGTGGTCGGTTATGACTACTCCGCAGTAGCCCGCCTCCCTGTAAAGCCTTACAAGTTCCGAAGCCATCACCTTGCCGCAGGAACTGACTTCCGCCGTATGCACATGTACGTCATACTTGCATGATTCCATTGCTGCCTCCTGAAGACATATTCACCGGAATAGAATAGCATAAAAATACGGCTCAATAAAGAGCAAGACACGGGAATAGCTCTCCTGTCCGTGAGGAAGCGCAGGCACGGGGCAGATTTTCCTGTCCAAAACACGGAAACTGTTCTCTTATCTTGCCTGCTCACAGGACACATTTCCTTATCCACAGTATCCACAGTGACATTTTATCAGGCCAATTAACAGGGTGACAGTGTTGCGAAAGACAAAGGTTTTTATGGATAGCCACGGGAAAATGTTATACAATGGAACTGGAAAACCGCAAACCTCAAAAGCCTGATTAAGCAGCTCACAGCTGTATTCAAGGGGGAATGGGGCATGAAACTGTCAATTACGATGATAAGTTTTTCCGACAAGGTTTCATCGGAAAAAATGTCGGTGAAAGAGTTTATTGAACTGTCTTCATCCTATGGTGTGGACGCCGTGGACATAGTGGGCTACTACTGGCAGGACAGGGAGAGGGAAATTCCTCTTGTCAGGGAGGCTTTGAAAAAGCATGGGCTTGAAGTGGGGGCCTACTGCATCGGCAACAAATTCGTCCTGCCGTCCCGGGAAGAGATAGAGAAACAAGTAGAACACGTGAAGGACGGGATCGACACGGCAGTCAAACTGGGCACAAAACACCTGAGGATATTCGGGGGCTCAACAGCCGACGCCCCGGACATGGACCAGCAGACCAGGCTCAAAATGGCAATTGACGGTATAAAGGAATGCATTTCCTACGCGGAAGAAAAGGGGATAACCATGGTGCTGGAAAACCACGGGGGAATACCTGCAAAAAGCAGCGAAGCGAAAATGATCGTAGAGGCCGTGAATTCGCCCAACCTGAAACTCCTCTTCGACATCGGGAACTTCCCCTGGTACGCAGGGGAAGACCCTGTAAAAGCCGCCCTGGCGCTGTACCCTTATGTCGCCCACATCCACGTCAAGGACCTGGTCCCTGCCGGCGGCGGGGGAGCCAAATATGAGGGCTGCATCACCGGTGAAGGCGTGGTGCCGGTTAAGGAGTGCCTGAAAACCCTCAAGGAGCACGGATACGATGGCTTCGTCACCCTTGAGTATGAAGCCTGGCCCAGGATGGAATCATACCAGGGGGTAAAGAAGAGCCTTGAATACCTGAAAAAAGTCTTAAGCGATATTTAGAAACGCGACGACGATAAACACGGGGACGGTTCCCTTTTGAGGGAAGCGTCCCCGTGTCCACTGAAACTCGCAAAGTTTTTTCTTAAACTCCTGACCTTAATCAGTTGGTCTGTCTGTCTTCATGTCTATTTGACCACTTCGATGTAGCCGTTGGTTGTCTCGGCGCTGATGTTTACCTTTTCGGGGTACTGGTCATAGCCGACGCTCTCGGCTTCTACATACTTCATTTCCGAGTCCTGCTTATTCACCGTATGGTACACTATTTCAGGGATAAGCAGGTTAATGCCCCCGTTGGAGGTCTTGGCCCTGACCTTGTAGCCCCGCCTGTCAACGTCGTTAAAGTTGACCTTAATGCCTCCGTTGGTTGTTTTTACGTTAAGGCATATCTCGGGTAAATCCCCGGGGTTTTGTACGTTCTCCACGGAGACCCTCCCGTTGGTTGTAACGGCATTAATGCTCCCGGCTTTTATGTGCTTGATGACAACTATGGAGTTGGTGGTGTTTACGTCTATGTTCTGCCCGATGGTGTAGCTCACCTGGACCGCGGCGTTCTTGGTGCTCACACCGATCTTTTCGCTGTTAACGCCCATAAGCTCCACCGGGGCATTCCAGGTGATACACTCAATTTCCCGGGATAAGGTGTCTTCCACGTATATCTTGCCGTTGGAAGTTGTGAGCATGATTTTATCAAATTTTACGCTGCCGGGGATAAACACCTCGTGGGAGACGCTGGTGTTGTTGGTCTTGTTGAACTTCACCGCCACGGAAGCCTCGTCAGCGCTGTACTCAACGGCTTTTTCCGCAGTGCCTTCCGGCGCCTTGATCTTCGTCTTTATAAGCACATTATCATCCAGGTGTTTTTTTACGGTGACAGGGCCGTTTACGGCCTCTATGGACAGCTGGCCCCCCTGGCAGGCCCTGGCCTCAAAGGTCTTTTCCACCGTAGGGTAAGGTCCGAAGAAGTTAAACATATTGGTGTCGATAAAGCTTCCCACGAAGTCGACAATCCTGTCCACAATGCCGAAAGTGGCCGTGGCAAAACCCTTCCCGAACTTCTCTATCCTGGCCCCAAACTCTTCCATCATCTGGTCAAAGTCTTTCTGGCTGTAATTGCTTTTAATTTCTTTCCTCCATTCGTTGATGCGGTCGCGGATTTTTGACAGCTCATCCTGGAAGTTTTTCTGTCTGCCCTGTGTTTCCTGCCTGGCGCTCTTCACGTTTTCCCCTGAGCTCATTTCCAGGGCTTCCAGGAGCCGCCGGGCCTCCTCGCTGTTTATTTTCCCTTCTTCCAGCATCTTGAGTATAAGTACCTTTTCTTCGTTTAACGACATGTTACCCAATCCCTCCCATTGCGCTTCCCAGTTAACACTGTTTCGGCGCGTTTTAAATTACCGGCTTTATTCCTTTAAGAGCTCAATTGCTTCCTGCACCGTTATTTCGCCGTTATTGAGCCTTTGGAGAACCTTCTTCCTGCTGTCGGGGTCCACCGCCGCAGCGTCATAGGAACCGTATCCCAAAGCCGCCGCAGCGTCTTCAAGCCTGCTCCTTACGGTGGGGTATGACACCCCCAGCTCTTTTTCCACCTCTTTAATGTTGCCCCTGCACTTGATAAAGGTGTCGATAAAGGACTTCTGTTCCGGTGTCAGCCTGCAAAACTTGCAGGGATGAAAACGTCCTTCAACCCGGGTGTCGCATTTTTTGCACACTATCCTTGTAACTTCGGTGTCACCGCCGCATACGGGGCATTTTCCCAGAATCTCACTCATCCTATCACCTCTCCCAAGTTTAAAGCAGATGTTGCATCTGTTACCAATAATAACACAATAATAAATAAT
>JAKOSZ010000173.1 GCA_029776555.1 Bacillota bacterium
ACCGTGGTCATGGAGGCCGAGCTCTATGACAACACCGTACATATCAAAATCACCGACACCGGCAAGGGCATCGAGGATATAAATAAAGCACGGGAACCCTTCTTCACCACCCGCCCGGAAGAGGAAAGGTCGGGCATGGGCTTTACCGTCATGGAAAGCTTTATGGACAGCCTGGAAGTCATTTCCGAGGTAGGGAAGGGCACAACCCTCATCATGACCAAAACCATCTCCAGCCAGGGCGAAGGGGGCAGTTAACATGAGCTCCTCCGGACTGCTGGCTCACGAGGAGACTCTGGTTTTAATCGCCAACGCCCAAAAAGGGGATATGGCCGCCCGGGAAAAGCTCATTACCTCAAACATCGCCTTAATAAAATCCTTGGTCAGGCGGTACGCCAGCAAGGGAGTGGAGTACGAAGATTTAATGCAAATCGGCTCCATAGGCCTTATTAAGGCCGTCAACGGCTACGACCCGAAGTACGGTGTACGCTTCTCCACCTACGCAGTGCCCCTGATTCTTGGCGAGCTTAAGCGCTACATGCGGGACGACGGCATGCTAAAGGTCTCCCGCTCCCTTAAGGAAACCTACCAAAAAATAAAGGCGGCCAAGGAAGAGCTGGAAAAAAGACTCAATCGCGAGCCCTCCATAAACGAAATCGCTGCCCAAATCGGCTGCGATACTGAAACCGTAATCATGTCCATAGACTGCATGCGCGCCCCCATCTCCTTAGAACAGCCCATGCAAAACGACAATCAGGACAGCCCCATCCTAGACAGCATAAGGGAACCTGAAAACAGCGTAGATATTGTGGACCGCATCCTCCTAAAGGAAAGCCTTGCTCAGCTTGAGCCCCAGGAGCGGCAAATCATCGTCCTGCGATATTTTAAGGACCTGACGCAAAGCAAAATAGGGGAGATGATGGGCCTTTCCCAGGTGCAGGTTTCCCGTATCGAAAGCCGGGTGCTGAAAAAATTAAACAGTAAAATGAAAAGTATTTAACTGCCAACAGCTTTGTGCCGGCAGTTAAATTTTTATACTCAACTTTTTAGTTAGCGCCGTTTATTTTAATACACTTTAGCAAAACTTTTATGTATCGCACCACCCCCTTATTTTATTTATCTAAAACATCCCTTCTATAACCTCACCCCCCTTCACAGCGCAGTTATGAAATAATGAGCAAATGAACAAATAAACACATTAAAGCAATTCAGCCGCCAAACTCATGCCTAAAACCAGTATACCAAGGTTATCTTCATATATTTCAGGGAACTGTTCAAGGGGCAAAGGGCTGGTGCCCCTACCTGCCTCAATGGTATACCCCGGCTTGTTAAAGTCCTGAATGAACCAGTCCTTATACCCGGCATTGCCCGAAGCCGAAGGTGTAATTTCCAAATCATAACCGCTTACTTGGCTCATCCGTTGCCCGATCTGGAAAGAATGCTCCGGCTCATAGTCTGCAAACTTCCAGTAAATCACCGCGCCCTGGGTATGGTAGCTCAAGGTCAAAAGAAACTCGTTCTCCCGCGTAAAGGACGCCATGGCTTGGGTCTCTGGCTCGGATAGGGGGTAAGGCCCTACATAATCCCTGGGCCCCGGGGCGGTATAGCCCATGGCAAACTTTATCCGCCGGGCCTCTTCCCATCTGGCCGGGTAGTTCACATTCAAATCCACTCCGCTAATATTGGCCTTCCATCCGCTGGGGAAGGGAACGGGCGGATTGTTCATGCGCCGGGCTGCGTTATAAGGGGCAGACCCCCTTGGTATCTCCCCGGTTACCAGATCCACCCCGTCAGGGTTTACCATTACCGCTAAATAAAGCGTTATACGTTGAGCCAGCTGCCGGGCATTCTCCCCAAAAATTGCGGTGTTTTGGGATAGAGCGGAAGCATAATCCTCAATAAATTTCATCAGCACCACGCTGGTGATCCATTCATTGGCATGGTGGGATGCGTTGTAAAACACCTTCTTTGCGCCACTGCCTATCTTAACCA